>PIVS01000093.1 GCA_003353855.1 Desulfobacteraceae bacterium | reverse complement strand
AAAAATGCACAAAATTGTAAACACCAATAATGACCTTAAAAAAGTCATGATCACATTCCTCCAAAATATTAAGATTAGAATGCAGCCTCACGGGCCTCACCGTTCTTCTGCAACGCCGTTAGAACAAAAAACCACCACCTCCTTTCTTATTTTTGTCACTTTTTTTTCTCTATATATGTTAATGTATTTTAAAAGTATTACCCGTCATTTTCTAGGCATCATCCTCTTCCGCCCAAAAGGGGAATATTTTACCGAGAACAAAGAGAATGCCAAAGGGAATTGCCATGACAATGATCACAGCAATGATACCCTCTTTACCAAACCACAGGGGATGAAATTCAGTATATCCCCTTGCACTTTTGCTCATGAGCTGCCCTCCGATTACCACATTCCACCGCATTATCAGCACCTGGACCAACAATATGGCGGATACCCCTGCAGCCAGAAAATTGTAAAGATGGGATCTTAATTTAAATATTCCCATAAAACCCAGGAGCAGAAGGGGAAGCACCGAACCTATCTTAACCTGCCAGAACCAGAAGGAGCTTGCCAAAGGCCCGTTTAAAAGGCCTTCCACCATGTGGTGGTAACCGGTTTTTAAGTAGGAATGGGAAAACACCTCCAGCATTTCAAAGGAAAAGGCCAGAATAAAAAATCCGGTGAGGGTTTTAATCAGGGTGACGATACACCCATGGTCAATGGGCAGGGATTTAACTTTCCTAATGAGGATATAGGCCAGGATGATGGCCGATATACCGGAGACACAGGCCGAAAAAAGAAAAATCACCGGCATGAGCGGGGTGGACCATGTGGGATTGGCCTTGACCCCCCCGAAAATAAATCCCACATATCCGTGGAGAACTGCGGCAATGGGAATTCCAATACCCACCAGAAATCGGATTATTTTCCCATCCAATTTCAGGGCATCCTCGGACAGGTCAATGCTGTCAAAGGTAATAACCCGGTATAGAACCTGGAGCCAGCCCTTGGAAGTGGAGCGAAGTTCCACCAGCACAGGCCGGTAGACAAAAAGAATTATAAACACGACAACCCCCATGGACACAGCATAAATATAACCGAATCCTGCCATGGCCGAACTGGGACTTGGGGTGATCAGCATGTTAAAATTCCGCTCGGGATGTCCCAGGTGGAGCAGCAGGGGAAGGGTGGCACAGCAAAGAAAAGCCAGGGCAAACAAAAGTGAAAACCGGGCCACCGGTTTCAGGCTTTTCACATCAAAAAGATAGTACAGGGCTGCAATGATAAAGGCACCGTCCACAAGCCCCGTGATATAAGGATACAGCACGATCATCATGCTCCAGTGGATATGGAGATCATTGGGAAATACATAATTGGACAGCAGCATGTTTGCCGGACCCAATGAATTGGAAGCAATGGCATTGGAAGCAACTATCATATTCATCAGACCACCTCCATTCTTGCACCTTTGTAGTACAATGCGGGCCAAGTGCCCATCTCTTTTCTCAGGACCGTCAATACCCCCGGCCCTTTAAGAATTTTATAAACCTCCGAGGTTTTATCCTCCAGGCTGCCGAATTTCCTGGCGCTGGTAGGACAAACCTGGACACAGGCCGGCAGCAGGCCTTGTCTTACCCGCTGGTAACACCATGTGCATTTTTCAACCACCCGGGTTCTGGGATTAATAAACCGGACAGAATAGGGACAGGCCTGGATACAATAGGCACAGCCCACACACCGTTTATCATCCACCAGCACAAACCCGTCAGGGGAGGAAAAGGTGGCTCCCACGGGACAAACTTGAACACAGGGGGGCTCCTTGCACATATTACAGAGTTTGGGCACAAAAAAAGTATCCCGGACCTTTTCCTTGATGTCCGACCGGGGGGTCTGGTATCCGTCAAGCCCTCCGTTTGGGCAATCCACATAAATCTGATCGGAAAAGCCTTTTACATACCGTTCCACCCAGGTGCGATAATTTCCATCGGGCACATTGTACTCCCGTTTGTCTGCCACACAACAGGCCCCGCACCCGATACACTGGGTGATGTCCACGATAAAAGCAAACTTACGGGATTGAATATCATAGGGCTTATTCCGTATGCCGGGAATCTGTTCCGGGGGCTCATAACTATCTGCGCCCATGGGATAGACCAGATAGAGGGAACCTGCAATGGTGCCGTTTAATACCTTTTTTAAAAAGGATCTTTTCTTCATGTCCGGGGAGGGATCTTTTATTTTCATTATCCTTTCTCCATAAGCCCTGTGATCTGTTTAGCCCGGTTGATATACTTCAGCGGAGCATGAACATTGTGGCATTGACTGCAATTATGGGTGAGCTTGACGTGCTGGTCCCTGAGATGATCCGGTATGGCAACGGTCTTAATAACTTTTTCCGACCTTGCCTTGATCTCAGTATTGTGACACCGCAGACAAAGGCTGGTGATCTGATCGCCGGTTTTAACGGGCAGGGTGCCTGTTTTTTTACCATCTGTCACATGGTCGGCATAGGTCCCGTGACAAAATTCACAGGAAATGGTCTTGTGAAGACCGGCTTTGTGAATCTTTGCTTCAAAAGCATGGCATTTAAAACACGAATCGTTGGTGCCGTGACGAATGGGCACCTCAACAGCTTCCTTGATGGCGTCTGCCCGATAATAACCGTAAACACCAAAAGAATCAGGGGTCAATAAATTTTTGAACAAAAAACCTATTCCTGCCATCACGATAATACTGATGCATACGAGAATGAGACGCATCTTATAGCTTAAACCCACAATTACCTCCTGTAAGCTGCCATACCATTGTCTGAGAATAACTAGACAATTGTAAACCTATAAATTCCGAAGAATACCAATTAGTTTTTATACCCAGAGAGCGATTTTGCATCAAGAAACGTTTATGTAACAATTGCAACGTTATCATTACATAAATTTTACAGCAAGAATAAAATTAAGAAAATTTCCAGCCTTTCACAGAATAAAATTTGACCCGAAAGTCAATCAAGGACATAGTAAAACCATAAAACTTAAAAAAGGAACCCCATGTCATTTTTACTTTCCAGCAAAAACAAGTTCAAGATCACATTGGAAGTGGTTCCCCCGGCCGGGTATGACGGCCAGGCTCTTTTGGGTAAACTTACCGCTCTTGTCGGCCTCTCCTTTGACGGATTCAGCGTTGCATCCAACCCAGTTGCAAGACCCAGGATGTCTGCCATGGTATTTTCCCATCTGCTCCAGGAACGGACAGGCAAACCTGCTATTCTCCATTTCACGGTCCGCGATCATAACCGACTCGGACTCCAGGCTGAAGTTTGGGGTGCCAGGGCTCTGGGGCTTGATACCATCATTGCCGTCACCGGAGACCCCGACAGCAGCAGGAATATATCCCAGGACTGCCAGATTATCGGCCTAATCGACAGCTAGGACCCCTTAACCTACCGGAACAAAAAATGCCTCCTGTCTGATCAAAGAACAACAGCCAAACCGATCTAATTCCTTTTGGTGTGAATCACCCGTATCAGTTCTTCCATAAACACCTTTTCAGTCACCGGCTTAACAATATAACTGTCAACCTCCATGGAAAGAGCCTTGTTCATGATTTTCTGAATTGCCTCAACCGTGAGCATTATGAACCGGATATCACGGGTCCCCGCATTTGCTTTGATCCGTTCCAAAAAGGCCATACCATCCATTATGGGCATGTGCAGATCAGACACGATCAGATCCACCTGGGTTAAATGAAGGATCTCAAGGGCCTCAAACCCGTTCCCAGCCTCCAGCACATGGGTAAATCCGTTGTTTGTCAAAAATTTTCGAATAATCCGCCGCATGGACAGGCTATCGTCCACTATCAGAATTTTAAGCTCTAAATTGACCTTTTCCATAAAGCCTCTTTTTATAGGATCCTTGTCTGGTCCGGTTTTAGGTCTTTGATTTTAAAGGGATAGGCTCCCTTTTTCCTGTCCTGAAAAAAATCAACCAGGGTCTGATGGATGGCCCGAAAGGCAATTTCATCCCAGGGAATGTCGGATTCTTTAAACAAGCGCACCTCCATACTTTCACTGGTGGAACCGAAGGTTTCATCCCACATCCGGGCCCGGAACATTAGATAAATTTGGTCCAGAAATGCAATATTAAAGAGCCGATAGGGGTCAATGATCCGGACATGGGCCCTTGTCTCCTCCAGGGTCTCCCTGACAGCCCCTTCCTGGACCGATTCCTTGTTTTCAAGATACCCTGCCGGCAGAGTCCACTTTCCCTTGCGGGGTTCAATGTTTCGTTTGCACAAAAGTATCCGGTCTTTAAAAACCGGAATACAGCCCACCACCATTTTGGGATTTTCGTACTGCACATGGGGGCATTGGGTACATACAGACCGCAGGTGGTCATCATCAGCAGGAATCTTTTTCTCCATTGGAGAGCCGCAACAACTGCAAAAATTAATCTCCATTCCATTTGCTTTCATAGAGAAGCCATACAGGATTTTTTTTATCCAGACAACTAAAAATCAAAATCAGTGCGGTATTAGCCAGCGTTTCCCTTGTTCACTTGAAATGATCCAGAAAAGAGATCTTCTTGACATGGATAGGAAAATTCGCTAATTTTTTATCTGTTATGAATGATCAAAATGGGTCCGACCCCAAATCCGCCGGCGCAAAACCCCAAGGCAAGCCTATAGATGACAGGCAAGTAGATGACAGGCAAAAAAAAGAGAGACAAGACCTTTTCGGCAAAACGAACAAAAGTCTCATCAGTCTGGCCATTAAATGCCGTTTGATCCCCCTTGCCCGGGAAAAAGAGCTGCTGAACATTCTGGCAAAAAAGAGGCAGCACACCCCTGACTATTCTGTGGTTGAACTTTTCACGAAAACAAAAATTCTCTCCAAGGAGAACATAAAGTTTCTCTTTGCCGTTAAGGAGCATTTGGAAACAAAAATGCTTGACAAAAAATTCGGAAAACTCGGGGTTGCCAACCAGTTTGTCCAGCCGGAAAGCGTTAAAAAAGCATTGGACATACAAAGTGCCCTTTTTAAAAAAACAAACCAAAGCAGGCACATCGGTGATATCCTGCTGGAAAACAAGGAAATCTCCAGGGCTGACAAGGCAGCCATACTACTCACCCAGGATCGGGTAAAAGATGAACTGATAGCCGAGGTCATGAATGACATTGCCGCATCTGAAATTGAAAAAATTTCCCTGAACATGCGCTTCGGAGCCATAGCAGTCAAAAAGAAACTGATCACCATTGACCAGTTAAACCAGGCCCTGAAAATCCAGGAGGCAGAAGAGAAAGCCGGTCAGCCAAGGCGGTATCTCGGAGATATTTTCGAACAATTATTCAACCTGTCAGGTGCCGACCTTCACTATATTTTAAAAATCCAGAAAGAACTGGAAAAATCCAGACTTTCCCTGGAAAAAGCATTGTCCCAATATAATAGTGAAACAAATACCAACAAACGGCTGTCAAAACTGTTTGAATACCGATTTTCCAAAAACAAACTTCAGGCCTTTCTCCAAAAGACAAAAGAAGGGTTTGAAAAAATCCGGGTCAGGGATCTGATCACCTGGCTCAACGCCATCGGTATCACATCGGGCATTTGTTCGGAAAAAACCATGGAAAAATTTTTGGTTTACGGGACAGTCGGCATGGAAATCCAAATTGCCCAGGGCCTCCCCCCCCAGGAAGGGGAAGACGAGTCTGTTGAATTTTTCTTTGACACAAATTTTCATCCCTCTGAAGGGGATACCCGGCCTGTACAAAAACAGGACACTGTTTGTAGAAGCCAGGGAACAGACCATCCCCACCCGACATCACACAGGCTCCATTGAAACAGACCTGGGTGACAGATATTTGGATGTTAATCTCAGGGTGGAGGGATCCATTTCTCCAAAGGGAAGAGTCCGGTGCCAGGGGCTTGAGGTCAGCGGGGATCTCCTTGGACAGGCTTTGGCCGCAGGAAAAATTCGGGTTAAGGGAAAGATCGGACAACCCCGGACAATGGGGAAAGACCAGGCAAAAATCCCAATATCAAGGCTGAGGGATTAGACACCCTCATCAAAAACCAGACAGAACAATTAAAATATCTCAAACATCAGAGCGAACTGGATGCCCTGGATAAAAAACTTAGCGCAAAATTACAGATAAAAGAGGATTATTTGAAGGAGCATGAAATTTTCAAATACCTTTTGATATTGCTTCAGTGCAAGGATCTCACCAAAACCCAGTCCCTGGCCGGAAAACTTCGTGCAGTGGAAAATACCCCGGATGCTTATCCCGGACTACCCCTTAAGCCTGAATTTGAAAAGGGTGGCCCCCCCTTTCTTAGGGAATTTTTTGATGAGACAAATACTCTGGATCTGGAGTTTCTGGAACACCAGGTCAGAGAAACAGCAGACGTTAAATATGGTATGTACCGGGCAGCAGTCAATGCCAGCAGACGTCATCACCATGAATATGAAGCCCAGAAAATGATCGTTCTTGAAAAAGTTGAGAAAAAAAAGGCGGATATCATGAAAAAAGAGGAAAACATCAAAAAGCTGATGATCCGGAAAGACACTCTCCTACTGAGCCAGGGATACCGCACCCAGCCGTTTCCCCCTGCGGTCAAAGTTAAAAACCGGGTGCAGAAGGGAACTGTGGTCACGGGTCAAAAAGCCCGCCTGGCCGTTGCCCAAGATATTTTTGGTGTCAAATTCACTGAAATACAAAAATCCCCTGAAGAGGATCCCTTCATCACCATTGAGGGGTTCTATGAATAAGGACTACAGATAAAATAAGTTAAACAGAAATAACGCAGGATTTTGGTTCATCTACAAGGCGTACTAAAGTTTCAATAGCCGGACTATAGGGTCTTTGATGCAAGGCAGTAGATGGATCAAAAGACAATCAATTTCGTTCAGGTTATAAGATTTGCGGTCCCAAGCTACCACCTGGAACTGATATATTCATGGGACTCGCTCAGGCTCAAGGGAACTGAAGCCGCACCCGCCCGGATATAAAATGACTCCTTGCCCTTTTCTTTTATAAAAACAGGTCGTTCCCCCGGCTTGATGGTAATCCGACAGATATCCCTGCCATCAATGGACTGGATCTCAGTGGAAATAAATTTATGACTCTGCCTGCCCATATTCTGACCGACGAGGCTGGACAATTTAAGCATGAATCCATCCCGGTCCGGTTTCTTCTGGAAGGTATTATAGTCAGATTCAATACCAAGAACTTCCCCCCGGTCGTCCACCCCGATGAGCAGTGTCCCGCCCTTGGCGTTCATGAATGCGGAAATGGTCTTTACAATGACAGCTTCAAGCACCTTGTCCGTTTTCAGGGTAGCCAGGTTCCAGCGCATGGAGGATTTAAATTCAAGCCAATCATTCTCGCCCTGGGAGATCAAAGCCAGCCACTCCTCTTTTTTAAAGGGTCTGTTACCCGATTTCAGCCGGCCCATACGAGATTTTAATTTCATGGAATAGGAGGCAAACCCGATACAGGCCGCCAGCAGCAAAAGTATGAACCCAATGATCCAGACCCGGTACTGGACAATAAGCGGCGGGGGAGACAATCCCCATTTGCTTAAAATCGTTTCAATTTCCTGCTTTGAAATTCCTTTTCTTCCACTGTTGATCAACCCCATCAGCTGGCTATTCCCTTTTTTTACTCCGGCCCTGAGTTTTTCCGTATACAGGGTCTGAACCCGTTTGAATTTAAGCAGGGAATCATTCTCTGCCAAAAGAAAAATCGCATTGGGAAAATCCAGGGCATAGGCAGAGATTCTCCCGGCCAGGGCATTTTTCACCACCTGGGCGGATCCGGGAAATGTTTTGATCCTGACATCCGGATATTTTTGGGATAAATATTCCACCACATAATCGTTTTCAATAACCCCCACAATTGTATCCCCAAGTTCTTCCACTGAATCTATTTCCATTTTTTGAACCACATAGAGATTGGTTTGGATATCTATCATGGGGGTTGAAAAATCAAGGTATTTTGTCCGGTCCTCTGAACGGAAAAGTCCGATCATGATATCGGCTTCTCCTGTTTTAATCCGGTCCAGGCTCCGGGTGAGAGGCCCGGGCAAAAAGGTCAGCTCGATCTGATTCTTTTCTGCCCAAAGTATCCAGAAATCAACCAGCATTCCCACCACCTGCCCCTTGTTATCCACATAGGAATAAGGCCGGTAATCCTCGTAGCAGGCAATGGTTAACATGGCAGCATTGGCTGTGGAGAACCGGACAAATCCGAAGAAAATAAAAACCGCCACAAGGGCCAGGAAAATTTTTGGGCAGGCACGGCCATGAACCGAAACGCTCTTGTTTTCTTTGTTATCCAACCTTTTTAAAATATTTGTCATTTATAACCCAAATGTTTTGTTTGAATTCATTGCCGTATTCATATGGGAGTTTATCCGGGAAGTCAAGCTGTCCACCCTCCCAAGAATCGCCAACTGTTTTTACCACTCCTTGGAGGTCATTTTTCAAAAATGAAAGGAAAACCATATTTTTTTCGTAACTAAACTTATCATAGATGTCCCCAGATCTCCTCGGATTTGATATTCCTTTAAACTGCCACTCCTCATATTATGTTCATGAAAATTTATTGGGGGAGGATCAATCACAGATTCATCCCAATGGCCATGGCCTACAGGTAAAATGCCCAGGTAATGGTCACGAGAATGGCAATATAGATGACCGCCAGAATGCCGCCGATTTTAATGTAATCCCGTGTCCGGTATCCACCGGGGCCCATGTACAATGCATTTACCTGGTGGGTGGGCAGAATAAAGGAATTGGACACCCCGATTCCTACAACAATGGCTGCCACGCGCGGATCGACCCCGATCTGGTTGGCAATGGAAATTCCCAATGGAACAAGTAGGATGCAGGCGCCGACATTGGAAATAACTGTGGTGAATGCGCAGCTCAGTACCGCCAGGATGATCAGCAGGAGCAGAGGAGATATGAACGGGCCCATGCCGGTGACAATGCCTCTGGCAATCCACTCGGCCGTACCGGTCTGGTCCACTGCCATGCCAAGCGGTATGAGAGCGCCCAGAAGGAAAACCGTACGCCAGTCCACGGCTCGATAGGCTTCGTTTATCGTGATCACCTTGCTGATGACCATGCCTACGGCGCCCAGCATGAGGCAGACGGACAGCGGGATGGGATTATAGGGCCGATCCTGAAAGTAGAAACTGGACAATAGCATCAAAAAAAGCGCAGTGCCAAAACAGATCATGGCTCTTCCCGAATTCTCAGGTTTATGAAATTCTTCTTCAAAAGGGGTAATAATGATCAGGTTATGGTGCAATTCCTCCAATGCATGAAACTGCGCCCAGGTCCCGTGGGCCAGCACGGCATCACCGGCTTGCAGCGGCCGGTCCGCCAGTTCCTGGTAATAGGTCTTTCCGGACTGATGAATGGCAAGGGGATTCACCCCGAATGTTTCGCGAAACCGGACCTGCTTGATGGTCTGCCCGATAAGGATGGACCGGGGGGAGACCACGCCTTCGACGATTCCCGCCATGGAGGGATTGAACATATCTCCCTTGAAGCATTCCGGCTCTTTTTTCAATATGAGATTGTAGTCTTTTACAAATTTTTCCACGGATTTTTCAGGGCCATAAACACAGAGGGTGTATCCCTGGCGGATACTGCGCTCAGGCAATGGGGCGACTTCACAGACACCTGCTGATTTTGAGGAGGCCACGATGTTCACCATAAACCGGCGACGGATACCTGTCACCGTCTGGGGGAGGTTGCCTGCCACAAAATCATCGGGCACTGAAATTTCAAACGGCCCCTGGATCATTGGATATGCATCGAGAATGCCGTTTTCCCCGTTGCCTGCATCTGTTCCCGATGCGACAGATACCTCTTCCAGGGGTAGCCTGGAAAGAAACCCAAGGCCTGCGGTAGAAAGATAGGCAATCCCCCCGATAACCAGGCCAAGACCAATGGGGGTCAATTCCAGAAGGCCGAATTTCGGCATTCCTGCCGGTAAAATATCGTTGAGCAGAATCAAAGGGCTTGTGCCGATCATCGTCAAAGTGCCCCCTAAAATCGCGGCCATGCCGATGGGCATCAGCACACGGGAGATAGGTATTTTCAACCGGTATGACACAGCCATCCTTATGCCCGGCAGAAACAGAACTGCCGCACCTGTGTTCTGCATAACGCTTGAAATCACAGCGATCAGGCTGGAGAAAATAATCGCCAGGCGTTTCGGACTTTTACCTATCGGTTTGAGCAGCGGCTGAATCATACGGCTGACCAGACCGGCACGGTTCAATCCATAGCTGATGATCATCACTCCAATAATAGCCATCACTGCATTGCTGCTGATACCCTTGAAGGTATCCCGGGCATTGAGCAGGCCAAGTTCCGGGAGCAGCACCATCAAGGCCATGGCAACAACATCCACACGTACCCACTCCATTATGAAAAGCAGTACAGCAACTCCGATCACCAGCAGCATCAACAGCTTGGTATTGAGATGGGTATCGATTTCAACAGGCAGTCGGATCGCTCCCATATCCTGGAATCCGGTTCCATCCTCACGGGTCAGCTGTCCATAAACTTCCATCCAGAATTGATACTTGCCCGCACTGGTATGCTTTTTTACACGGTATGCCACTGTCGCAGTTAACGGCTGAGATGCAGGTGCTGGATTAAATTTTATCATAATATGATGGTGGGGTGCTTTTATATAATCTTTATCAAGGAATTCTATCCCACTGTTGTCAGGGGCGGTAATCCATACCACCAGAGGTATTGCAGCATTCGGGCTCCACTCTGGACTCTGTGATCCTGACTCCTTATTCTGCCTCAAATGGGCTGAAATCTCAAAGATTCCGGTTTCACCCGTAATCAGCGGTTTGAGCAACGGCATTTGAACAATAACATAACGGGAGGCCCTTGATTTGTGGACGCTATCCTTTACCTGGGAGGGGGCCAATGGTTCGGATACTGCCAGAGCAGCCCGAGGTTTTGGGAAAAAAAAGGAAGCATCCGGACTGATAATGAAAAAAACCAAAATCATGGAACCGATAACCGCAAATATCCATTTTAATTTTTGCATGCTAAAGATTAATCCTTAAATCCTGAAGGTCTGAATTAAGAGATATCCATTTTTCAAAATTTTCAGCCTCTGCCTCTTTAATGAGATATACATTTAGCTCTTCATTTGCTTTTTCCAGGATGACGCCTGAATTTTCTTTGTAAGGATCCTCCTCATTCACTCAATCGATAAATGACTTTTTGTATCTTAGTATCACAGCTGCACGATTAATCATATTTTGCTTCTCATTTTTTTAGAATCTTCCTATTATTTTCTGCGATGCAATAGAGCGCATTAAAAATGACTCCCAAGCCTGGGTGCCATTCCTGGAAAAAAAAGAGCCCAATTTTATTGGGAGCTAGGACTGTTTTAAAGACGGAATACGGCTGCCTGCCCTCACCAAAATGGATGAAGGGAGGCAGGATTGTCCCTGGATTTCAGATTATCTCCTGACTCTGACCTGCCAGGGTCCAGAGGGCCTGAATCTTTGGATTTACCAATTTTTTTTGGATGGTGCACAGACCAATCTCATAGGGGGGCAGTCTCGGCATGTCATCCAGAACCACAATCTCTTCCGCCAAGGGACTTTTTTCCAAAACAAGCAGGGGGACCAGGCCCATGCCGCACCCAAGATTCACCAGGGCAATGATAGCCTCATGGCCTGCCACCCGGGAATAGATATTGGGCACCAATTTATTTTTTGCAAACCACAGATCCATACGTTCCCGGCTCAAACCCTTATGGGCAATAATCATGGGTATTTTTCCCCAATCTATTTTGCCCTTCTTGTACACAAGGATGCCGGGAAAGCGTCTGGGTCCGATAAAGACCAGGGGACTTGTGGCCATTTTCAAAAAAGTGAGATGTTTTGGTATCTTTTCAGGCAGACCCGCAATGACCGCATCCACATCCCGGTTGACAAGGCGGGGCAAAGCTTTGGCCGGATCACCCGTCTCCAGGCGGATCTGAACCTTTGGATGGACCACCCGGTATTTGGCAATGATCTCGGGTAAAATACTATAGGCGGCTGTAACCGAGCAATATAAGGAGAGTTCTCCAGAGAGAACATCATCTTCGGAAAGTTCCCCCTGGAGCTTCTCCCAGCGCAGGATCACATCTTCAGCATATTTTTTAAAGGCATGCCCGGCAAAGGTCAGCTCCACCGACCTGTTGTCCCGCATAAACAACTGTTCTCCCACATCGGATTCCAGGCGCTGGATCACCCGGGTCAGGGCCGATGGAGTGATATTACAGGCAAGGCTGGTCCGGGCAAAATGAAGTGAGACTGAAAGATGCCTGAACAATTGTAAGGTCCGAATATCCATGGATATACACTTCTTTTAAGTTAATATATCCTGTATTTTATCATTATATTTCACTTACCGCAATATATAGATACAAATGATTCATTTTCCGCAATAAAGAAAAGCCAACCACGGTCAAAAAAACATATCATTGCCGGTTGACCAACAGGTCATCAGCTCGGGCAGACAGGATATCCCATATGAATTGACGTAGACCTAAAAAATATGAACTGCAGGCAGACCTGTTTAGAACGTGTGTGTAGTTAATTCCATACATACCAGATCTTTTTCCAAAGCCCTTCCCATTATATGACTTTTATTGAATAAAAACCTTTACTTTCGGCCTTTCTAAAGAGTTTCCCCAGTACCAGAGCATAGCATGTGTATGAAAAACAAGTCATTATCTTAAAATCCTATATCACCCTTCTCTCCAGGGAAGAAGCATATGATAAGACAAAACTGTATGGAATATCATGCAGCCGCTAATTTCGGCACAACAACCATTTGGGAAAGTCAGTCTATAATGTCAGCAGGTTACCCCTTAAAATCCCCTGGAGCAAGGCCAATTTTCATTATGGATATATCTATGGAATTGAGGGACTCTCCTTTGCCGATGTTTCATCGGGACCTTCCAGATGGATTAACAAAGCATATTATAAATGCTGGTTCAACATAGAGGAAAACGATTCAAAGCCCGTGTCCCAGAGTCATAAGACCTGGTCGATTGTTAATACCGATGCGGTCCATGAGTATAATTTGCATCATCAACTTTATACCCTTGAAATTACTGAAGGCAGCCATTTTATTTTTAATTCTGACTTAAGGATCACCCAATCACTCAAAATTACAGATGGCAGCCTGACTATATGCGGGGAACCCTTATATGTAAAGGACATCGAGATAGGTAAGAACGGCAGGCTTGTTATTCAAGGGGATTCCACAATTTTGGTATCAGGAGACTGGACAAACAACAATAACTTTTTTCCCCGGAGCGAATCCGTTGTGTTTAATGGAAAGGTACCCCAGAAAATTTCGACCTGTGCGGGTGGGGTTACGCTGCCAGTTTGAAATTTAACTCCTTCGTTTCAAACCATTTTTCATTCTCTTTATTTCTTTTTATGGCTGTGATTGTTGCCAAACCTACTGAAC
>PIVS01001084.1 GCA_003353855.1 Desulfobacteraceae bacterium | reverse complement strand
AGAGGAAGGTTCAAGGCTTCTGTTTGACGACATATCTTTACCTCCTGGCGGTCAGGGCTTACAATTACAGTATCAAGGTGCATGGGTTGAATATCCTGGGATTTGTCCCGGTCCGGAATAATGGCATCCAGGCCGCAGATTTCCGAAGAAAATCCATACATGCCCGGTTTTCCTCCCACAACCCCGGGGCGCAGTTTTTTTCTGTCCTGGGCCATGAAAAGGGAGTGGTCGGGCAGGGTGCCGATGACGCAGTTGGGGCCGTCAATGATAAGCGGTCTGCAGGTTCTTTTCAAATGGGTGAGGAACTGGGCATCCGGGTGCTTTTGAAGATCTTCTTCCTGGAGGGGGGTGATTACGTGCTTGTAGGCATCAATCCCTAAGTCCAGCTCCACCATGGAATAATGGAGGATATGGGCAAAGACCTCGGAGTCGGACTGGTACCCGCTGTAGGCAGGAATATCCCTGGAGGTGAGAAAATCTTTAATGGGGATAAATGCTGTGTTTTCTCCATTGGTCATGGTGCAATACCCTTTGATGAAAAAGGGGTGGCAGGCATAGAGATTGATGGCATAGTTGGTGTTCTGACGGCCCTGGGCCATAATTACCCGGGCATGGAGCTCTTTCCGGTCAAGTCCCAGGTAATCACCCAGCTTGATGGGATCACCGATTTCCTTGATCATGATGGTATCGGGCCAGAAAGAAAAGACGATCATGTCTTTTTTCTCTTCTCCCATTTCACGGATTTTGAGTCGTATGTCCGAGAGCCGGTTGGTAATCTCT
>PIVS01001083.1 GCA_003353855.1 Desulfobacteraceae bacterium | reverse complement strand
TGAACCATATTCAGACCTCGTGAAAAATAGCGTTTTGATCCACGATACGCACCCTATAAGTAGCTGATAAGCGTTTAACCAAGGACAAATGGTAAATAAACCGCCTGAATAATAGGCAAAAATCCTGCTTTTATGTAAAGCCAGAGTTTTGACAAATTTTATGAGCACCGGAATATTTGAGACATCACAGGTGGCAAGGTTCGGATAGGAAGTGGCGATTCCTTGGGCTTCGGCAAAAGTTTCTTCCACCGTTTCAATTAAATTTACTGAAAAAGGTGGTGATATTAATCTAAAAGTCGAGGCGACCCATGAAACAGCAGAGAGCGTAACACTTTCCTTTTGCCTTGTGGATACAGGGATTGGTATGAAACCAGAAGAAACAGCAAAGCTTTTTCAATCTTTTCAGCAAGCTGATGCATCTACTACTAGAAAATATGGTGGCACAGGACTGGGACTAGCGATTTCAAAAAAACTTTCGGAAATGATGGGAGGGACCATAAAAGTTGAAAGTGTTTTTGGCAAAGGATCAAAATTTACGTTTACAATTATTTGTAAAAAACAAGAAAACGTTAATGAATTAAAAATTAGTCCTCCAGAAAGTTTGCAAGGGAAAAAAGTACTTATAGTTGATGATAATAAATTGAACCTTAAGGTGTTAGAAGGCAGCCCTTTCAAGGTTGTACTTGTTTTCGTTTTTTTCTCTTAGCAATAACCCTGGCAGTAGAAACATGAGGTGACTGTTTTATGTGCTTCCGCTTTGGCACCGGCTTTTTGGGCCCTCG
>PIVS01000562.1 GCA_003353855.1 Desulfobacteraceae bacterium | reverse complement strand
CCATATATTTGCACACGCCTGAACGTATTGAATCCATGCTATTTTTATTCAAAATGGCACTTCAAATGGTTGTACTGATAGAGAGAACAGCAAAGGACAATATTGATAAACGAGACAGTGGTCTTGATAATTTTATGCCCAATAAAAAAGATGTTCGCAATCCTAAAACTGAATACATGCTCGCTGAGTTCGAATTTGTTGTCAGTTGTGATGTACCAATGCCAGATGGCAACATATCCGGGTTTATCTCAGAATTGAATCCTTTACAAAAAGACATTCTCTCCATCCTTGAGGTGCCTCTGGAATGCTATAGCTATGAACACATGTTTGACACAAGCTGAGCTGATATAAGTTGATATTTCCATTGACTAAAATATTTCATAGGCTCAAAATATGAAAATAAATAATTATTGTCAATTTTCAAATAGCGAAATGTTAAGGTTAATATGAAATTGGAAAAAATATCAAACCGGGAAGCCCAGGTTCTTAAACTCTATACTCAACTTATGCGTGCAACCAACAGTGTAACAAAAAAAATGCACAGACATTTATTAACCCAGAAACTTTCCATCAGTCAATTTGGCGTCCTGGAGGCTTTGTATTTGGGACCTTTATGCCAGAAAGAAATTGGTGAGAAAATTTTGAAAACCAGTGGGAATATCACTCTGGTAATAGATAACCTCGAAAAAAGAGGGCTTGTAACGCGGAAAAAAGACCCTGGTGACAGGCGCAGGATGGCAGTGAAGATGACAAGATCCGGCTATGGATTGATTGAAAAAATATTTCCGGATCATTCAAAAATCGCCGTGGGTTTCATCTGTTTAAAAGCTGTCCAGTTAAAGCGTTTCCTGGTTTCATTGCTCAAAATACAATGGACCGACAGGACATCGCTTTTTGACAGCAATTCGTCAAAGTTTACCCAGGAGGCGTTTACTTTTTTTTCAGCTTCTCTGTCAGGCTGGCGGTTATGATAGATAATTTCCATGTCATAGGCATTTTTGCAAAGCTTCGCCATTTTCATACCAATACGGCCCAGGCCGAAAACCCCCAGGGTTTTTCCCCTAAGTTCCATGCCAAGATTTCCCTTGGGTTTAAAATATCCCCACTCCCCCTTTAAAATGGTCTTGTGGAGGAAAAACATCTTCCTTGCCGTGGCAATCATGAGGCCGAAGGCGAGATCTGCGGTTGCCTCGCTCATGACATCCGGGGTAAACCCAATGGGAATACCCAGGCGTGTGGCCTCAGTCACATCGATATTGTCATAGCCCACGGCAAACTGGGAAATGATCTCAAGATGGGAGCATTTTTGAAGAAAATTCTTATCAATCATATCACTCAGGGTACAGAGCAGAGCCTGGTTTTCCATTGAAAATTCAATGAGCTCCGGCTGGGACATGGGCCTGTCCCTGGGTCACAGGGTTAAATCAAATCCCTGTTGTTCCAGTAATTCAAGTCCGATTTTTGGAAATTGCCGGGATACCAGCACTTTTTTGGGTGTGTCCATGGCCATTCTCCTTTTTCTCTCTTGATTTTTTAATCCGGTTTTATCATTAATCCCCTGGGCAAGTTCATCTTCGGTGATACCGGCTTTGCGGGTCTGGTCATAGACGGTTGCACATTTGTTAAATGCATCTTTTTCGCTCATCGTCTTCCTTGGTCTTTAAAAAATAGCCCTGTTCATTTACTATAAATTATTACCTGAGATGCTTTTTAATGTCCATACCCGTTTTAGAGGAAATTTATTCAATAATACTTTTTGACCCTTTTTGCCGAATCAAGTAAATTGCTGGTCTGTGGCCCCGGGTTACAGAGACAGCCGGTAAAATACTAATTTAAGGAGAAACCAATGGACAAAATTCATATAGCAGGAAGGGGAAAGGGGTGGATTTGCGTTGAAAAGCCCGCCGGTATCAGTATACACAATGAGCCGGCAAAGGAGGCCGGGGGTAGAAATAACCCCGCAGGCAAAGGGAAAAAAGTAAAGGCCGTGACCCGGTACAAGATTCTTTCCCAAAGTCCCCACTATGCTCTTTTGGAGATTGAATTATTAACCGGACGCAAGCACCAGATACGGCGCCATGCAAAGCTTGCCGGTCATCCGGTTACAGGAGACAGCCGATACGGGTCGAAGCGGTCCATCCAGTTTTTAAAGGAAAAAGCTAACTACCACCGCCTGGGTCTCCATGCATTCCAGCTTGGGTTCCAGGACCAGTCCTCCTGGGTCACCATCACCTCGGACCGGATCCCTTTGGAAATGGACATGTTAAAACAAGATTTGTAAGACCATTTGTCCTGGTATCATCCCTTTTGGGGCCGTAAATTTGGCTTGGCTAGGAATCGGCCAGGATTTTCACATTGACCCGCCGGGTTCTCGGCCCGTCAAATTCGCAGAAAAATATCCCCTGCCAGGTGCCAAGGACCAGGGAGCCGTTTTCAAGGGGAATCAATTCCGAGGGTCCAAAGAGGCTGACCTTGATGTGGGCGGCGGAATTGCCTTCCATGTGCTTGAAATGATCATCCCAGGGAATCACCTTGTTGATGGTATTTAAGATATCAATTTCAACGGCGGGATCGGCATTTTCGTTGATGGTAATCGCCCCTGTGGTGTGCATGGAGCAGACATGGACCAGGCCGTTTTGGATCTTGGATTCTTCAACCGCACGGCGCACCTGGGATGTGATATCGATCATCTGGGTTCTCTGGCTGGTTTTTACGGAAATCTGCATGGTGCCTCCTTAAGTAAAAATGAATTTTTTCACCATGAAGGGCATGAAGGGCATGAAGAAAGGTTATACCTCTTCATGGGAGGGGTGCCGGCCGGGAGCAAAGTTTCCCGGCCGGCGGCGTTGGTTTTTATCTGTTTCTTAAATTATTTCTTAATAAAGTCCAGGGCATTTTCCACAATATTTTCAGGGGAGAACCCATACTCTTTGAGCACTGTTCCACCCGGGGCGGAGGCGCCGAATTTATCAATACCGATGATTTTGCCGTCCATTCCCACATATTTGTGCCATCCCATTGTGATACCGGCTTCAACAGCCATTCTCTTTGTTACATCGGAGGGCAGAATTCTTTCCTTGTAGGGGGCCGGTGATTTTTCAAACAGCTCCCAGGAAGGCATGGAAACAACAGAGGCTGTGATATTATGTTCTTTTTCAAGAATCAGGGCCGCTTCCAAACAAATATGCACCTCAGATCCCGAAGCAAGGAGCAGCATGTCCGCTTT
>PIVS01001082.1 GCA_003353855.1 Desulfobacteraceae bacterium | reverse complement strand
TTTTCAATTTCAATAAAATTCCAAGCGCCTGTGCTGCGAAAATTTTGATAAAACTATGCGGCCTTGCGCTCACACTTGGAAAATTT
Organism: Desulfobacteraceae bacterium; assembly: GCA_003353855.1. GTDB lineage: Bacteria > Desulfobacterota > Desulfobacteria > Desulfobacterales > Desulfobacteraceae > NBML01. The sequence continues at coordinate 696 of PIVS01001082.1, read as the reverse complement.
TATGGCCAATTCGATTCTGTAACAGCCTGTCGACCCTGGGGGGAGCACCGACAACGTCAATCTCTGCCTCCAGCTTGTAGTAGCGGATGCCGCCGAAAAAATCCACTGAGTCAGCACCAAGATTCATCTGGTAAACACCGGCAAGCTCGGTCATCACCGTCGTAAAATCAATATTCATTGTTGGCCCGGGACTGGTCTGGGTATCATTAATGTTGATATAACTGATGTCGGCTAAAAAGCCCCAGTTGCTCTTGTGCATCCCCTCAAAATGGACGGTGAAAAGCCCCTCAAGGTTATCTACAATTTGATCGAAGTCTATTGTGAGCGGCACCGTGTTTCCCTGCAAGGTCATATCGCCGTCCATGTTGACGGCCCATAGATAGAACGGCGCCAGTTTAAACTCCCAGTTTTTACTTTCCTCTGCATTTACAGTAACAGCAAGGGAAATAAAAACAAACGCTGTTAAGAATATTGTCATGGTAATCTGAGTGATTTTTTTTGACATACTTTCTCCTTTAAATTTTTATGGGACATAATAAAATTATTTTTTAAAAACGATAAAACTATTAAATTCGATATGAGAGTAGGCCTCTCGGTGTCGTCTATCAGGAGAAGATACCAAACCGCCTTGAGCTGCATCCGTTAAGAGCGGTTGTGGTGAGCGTCAAAGGAAAAGGCGGGAAAACTATCCCGCAA
>PIVS01000092.1 GCA_003353855.1 Desulfobacteraceae bacterium | reverse complement strand
CAGCGGTTGTCTACCCTGGTTACTAACCATTAGCAGAAACTTTCGACAATTATCACTGGAATTAATGAAATTTATTCCGGTTTCCGTAGATTTTTGGGAGAAACAGGTAATGCTCCCCTATCGGCTTGAGTCATCAAGCGCAACGGGGTTTTTATTTTTTTTGATGGTGGATTGGGGCGGCTCTCGCTATTTCTCGCTTATTCCTTGACGCAAAAGATCTAATATTTTATTACTCCTTTAGCATTAAAAATTCGTTTTTCTTATTTTCTTAATCAGCAGTACCAATTCCACGAGGATAGGAGGGTTTGCTATGGATAGCAGACAAATAAAGACAAGGGGTGTATTCACAGGCCTGGTACTGGCTTTGTGTATATTTTTTTTATGGGCCGGGCCCGGTCTGGCATCAGATGATTTAGATGATTTTATTGGGGCGGATTCCTGCCTGGGATGCCATGACGGTTATGAGGAAAAATTCGACCATACCCTTCACGGCAGGGCATTTTCAAAAGAGACGTCCTATTATGAAAATCGGTGTGAGTATTGCCATGGATCAGGCGATGAACATGAAGACGATCCAAGTGAAGACAATATCGTTACCTTTGGAAAAGACGGGGTGTCTGAGGTTGATGACAGAAACAGGCAGTGTTTAAATTGCCATGATTCCAATCGCGGGATCGCCATGTGGCAGGGCAGCCGGCATCAGAAAGAGGACATGGCCTGTGACAGCTGCCATTCGGCGCACAAGGGATATGATCCCGTGGATCGCTCCCCGGAGTCCTGTTATACCTGCCATCTGGACATTAAAGTGGATTCCCTTAAGCAATCACGTCATCCAATCCGTGAAGGCAAGGTCGGATGCGGCAGCTGCCACAACCCCCACGGCACAATGAGTGACCATATGATCACGGACGACCATACCAATGATCTGTGTTTTAAATGCCATGCCGACAAGAGGGGGCCTTATATGTTTGAGCATTCTCCTGTTGAGGAAGACTGCAGTATCTGTCATACCCCCCACGGCAGCCGGCATAAAAAGCTGCTGGTCCAGCGGACCCCAAGCCTCTGTCAGAACTGCCACATGGGCAGTCACACCAGTCCCAGGGCCTGGGATCAGTCGGCGGGGTTCAACGGGAGTAACCCGTCCAACCTACTTCCCATATAAGTCGCATAAATTGGAAATCGTCTGTTGTTTGGACTCCATGCTTAGTTGCAGCACCAATACTCTCTAAGTTACCTGTATTATTAATTGATCGGACGGCACTTGTGGGCAGCCAATAAGCCATTATTGCAGTTGGCAATTGTCTTAAATCTTCTAAACTGCTTATGAATTGAGTTACACCAGAATTTGTAGCTTTTGTTTTAAAATATTTGTCGATAGAATTGCTTTTATCAATCGAATCGAGGGCTCTCAAAAAAAATGCATATTTATCCCGTTTATGATGTATGGTGTAAGCACAAGTTTCAACAAGAGCATCATCTAAAACTCCAATTCCTAAATCGAGAAGAAGAGATATAGGGGTCTTCTTAAGTAAAAATTCACGTCGCCATGTTTTAAAAGATCCTCCTGCTAAAAACGTACGAGAGGTCAATGCTCCAAGAAGCCCTTTTTTATCCAACCTATTCGTTAGGCTGTCAACAAAAGCTAATCCCATATCAGATTTAAAGGAACTGTAATTTTTGTCGTAGTATTTTTTGCTACGTTCTGAGCGTCGACCAAAAGGTGGATTCATCAACACAACATCATAGCGCTTCCGGCAAATATCAATGAATGCAAACCCTTTGGCAGCGTCTTCCACAAAAAGCCTTCGCCGTCCGCCATCTCCCTCTTCTGTATGTTCAGCATACTCTTTGAGTGCATCAAGAATATTTTCTTCAGCTGTTTTCCAAAACTGGGTTTTGCTGGGAAGATCGGCAAAATCAAACAAGGAGGGCTGTGTTTGTTTGGGTACCATCCCCGGTAAAAACTCGGATTCTTCTTTTCTGCGCAAAATTTCTTTGTTGAATTCTTCTCTTGCCTGCTCCACGGCAGTTTCAATTTCTTCCTCAATCTTGAGCAGAGAGCCTGCCTCTCCGGCCAACTCCATCTTTTCAACAATGATTTCAAGAAGTTGGCCCAGTATAGTGTACTCCAGGTTCTCTGAAAATGTTTTTAAAAGACCTGCATCCCCGGGCATGGGTTCCGCACAGACAATATTGGATTTTAAAATCCGGGAGCGTTCTCCCGGGTTTATTTGATGTTCTTTCCAGCTTCGCTGGGCCCGAAGCCAGAGGGATAACCCGGCAATCTGGGCTGCCCTGGGATCAATATCCACCCCGTGAATATTATGCTCAATAATTAGTCGGGGAATCTCTTGGAATAACTCTTCCAGGGTTGAGTATTTTTCCGTTAGAAGGCCAATACTTTTATGAGCAGGCACAGGCCATTGGCCAGTGGACTGCAGCTCCCAGGCTTCTATATAAATTTTTTCAAAAAGATCAAAGGCGTAGAGGCCAAAATGCATGGAACCGCAGGCAGGATCCAGCATGAGGATTTCACGGGGATCCTTGATGGGGCGGTGGGCGATGTAAACCGGTTGCTTAAGCAGCTCTTCCTGGCTTAAATCTGTATCTGTCTCTCCCGATTTCGGCTCTGGTTCCGGGGCATCTTCCCCTCTTTCCAGAAAAATCTCATTGGGACGTCGCACAAGATATCGGCATTGATCTGTCAGCCCGGTATGACCACGGGTCATCTCATACCAGATCCGGCCCAGGGTATTGTCTGTTAAAAACTCCACCACATACCGGGGGGTGAAAAACTGGTTGCGCACGGCAAGTTCCCGGCTGTTCCGGGGGGCTGAAGAGTCGGCCCGCATCTGCCGCCGTTCTTCCACTGAATTAAAATATTGGTAAATCCAGCCGATTGTTTCATCCTCGGTCCAAAGGGCCGCAAGTTCCGGATCGTTTATTTTGTCCAGTAATTCCAGCAGGGCAGATTCCTTTGGAAATAGTCTTCCTAAGGGGGAGTAGCGGTCAAACAGAACCGGCAGATCATAGGAGAATTCATCAAACAGGCTGAACAGGTAGTTCTGATAGGTATCCCCAGTTTCTCCCAAGGCGGTTCCCGCCATGCGGGCATACAGGGAAAAACCCTTGGAATGATAGCCTTTTTGGATGGATTCAATCAGGATACCCCGGGCTTCAGCCATTCTCAGGGCGCACAATCGGTTGAGCACGGTAAATCCCTGTTCCCGGACGATGCGGTCCAATATCTGTGAAGTCTCTCCCAAGGGCGTACTTGTTTGGTAGTGGTTCAAGGTGTCCCGTAAAAGAAGGGCCGTCCGGATCTGGGTATCGTTTAAATGGGTCAGGCTATCCAGGTCGCTGATCTCTCCTGTAATAGGATCCATTCCAAAATCTTTCTGCAATTGGCGGGTAAACTCTGATTTTAATAATGCCCGGGCATTTGTGACAAAATTCTGGAGTTTGTTCCGGGTGGCCTGGTCAAATGCCATAATCTAATATTCCTATTGGTTTAAGAAGAAGTCCTTTTGACAGGCCATTTGGGAAAGTTTTTATTCCATCTTTCTTCATTGAGAACAACACAGCGATCCACAATGGATCGCTCCCATCTGCCAATGGGTTTTCCCCAGGGCAGTTCAGAGCGGATGGCCTTGTTCATTCTTGAGATGAGAGCATTTTCCAGGGTCAGAAGGCATAGATAATGAATGGGCTTATCAATCTTTTGTTCTGCCCACCGATACAAAAAGGTATCCCGGTATTTATATTTTAAGACGTTCTTTAGGTGGTTGAAATGCTCCTTGCCCTGATATTCTTCCGGGGAAAAAAAATCTTTTACTTCAATAAACAGATAATAATTTTCCAGTTCCACAATTATATCCACGGCTTTCATGGCATGGGACAGCCCGTGGTATGTTGGCTTTGTTTTATCCGTTTCATCAAAGACAAAGGCATCCAATGCCTCCAAAAAGTCGAAATCAAATCCATCCACACTCAGTTTCATTTGCCCAAATCCCCCATGGACTGTTCAATATCCTTGTCGATCAATTCGGCAAAGGTGTCATCAATGGTGTTGGGATAGATTTTTAAATAATCATTCGTGCTGTTTAGCTCAATTTCCCCCGCATCATTTTTAAACAAGGTATGAAATAGGATATCGTCAACAGGGGTTTTCAACAAATCAAACCATTTAAGTGCGACATAGTCATGGGTTGCCAAAAAAATCTGTTGGCCGTTTCTGGCAAGCTCAAGCAAAAACCCCACAAGCTGTTTTATCAGAGAGGGGTTAAGATTTGATTCAGGTTCATCCCAGAAAAGCGGTCCGGATTTGCCCGGCTGAAGATGGCCGTTTTTCAGCAATTGTTGGAGCATTCCCAATTTTCGAAACCCTTCGGCAGCCAGTTCCGCCTCAAGAAGTCTGCCTTTGTTCGGCTTGTAATAAAATTTCTTTTGTTTCATTAAAAGAAATTCTCCATCGCATGTCTCCTTGACCTTTTCCAGGAGAAGAGAGACCGGCTCATTTGGGCCTGCTTTTAAATTGGGCGTTTCCAGGGCCTGGGCCAGATCAAAATAAGTTTCATCAATGATCAGCTCCCGCTTTAAATAAAGACTGGAAAAGCCCTCAAAAAAACTGAGCATTTCCTTGGGCGGAATAAAAACCGGAACCGGTGCATAGGTTTCATAGGACAAATTTTCCGTCACAACAACCTCGTCCATATCATGGGAAAAGGCAAACTCAATGCGTTTGTCCTTGTCAAAGCCTGCCTTAACACGGGTTTTTTTCTCTTCATCGCGACAGAGTCTGCCGATTCGAACTTCGGGTTTAAACACCCCGTTTAGTTTTTGCGTTATATAGGTTGACGGATCCATATGGCCTGTGAAATCAATGGGTTTGTTTGCAGCGCATACCCCATACAAGAGTTTTAGCAGGTGCGATTTTCCAGTGCTGTTGGCACCGACGATCACATTGATCCCCTTTGAACAGCCAAGGTTTAGTTCTTGAAAAGCGGTAAAGTTTTTTAATGAAATTGATTGGATCATATCGACTCCCCATTGTCATTTGATGAGGGTTGAACCCTAAAACTGATTTCAAATTTATCATGCTTTAGGGTATCCGCACGGACTTGTTCTAGTTTTTTGAGCAGTACGTTCAATTCTTTGATTGAGCCCAGTCTTTTAGGAAGCAAAACCGTTTTTAAATAAGTGTTTTCTTCCCGGGCTTTTGTTTTCCGTTCTGCTTCTTTTTCCCTGGCACGTTCTACCCCCATGGAAATAATTCTGGAGCGAAGGTCCTGAAACATTGAATGAATATTAAAGGCCTGGGTAATCAATCCTTTGAGGCCTGAGATATCTTTTTCAGATTTAATTTGGAAGGTTTCAATCTGAGACAGAGCACTGGATTGTTCTTCCCGGGTTAATTGGGCCCATTCCTGAATACGGCGAAGATCTTTTTCCGATTCCAGTATGGTATTTTTCTGGGCCGTTTCCATATTAACAACCCCATCCCGGATTTCTGCATTGATGCGGGTCAATGAAGTGTTCAGCTCTGTCACATGTTTATAAAAATCCTCCCTTGAAAGGAGATCTTCTACCAGCACCATCTCTTCGGCCAAATCCTGTCGCAATTGGCCGGGCACACCAGAATCTGGAAATCCTTTGATTTCCCGGCAATGCTGCAGTAACTCTTTTATGGTTTGTTCAAGACCATTTTTAAAGGTGATATCGACTTCACCTGCCCATTTTAAACTTTCGTAAAGATTGGACTCTTCGCCCCCCAACCGTTCCGGGGCATCCGAGGCATCCGTCAACAGGACATCTGCAATTTCCTTGCTCAAAGATTGCACACGATCCGCCCCGGGTAGGCCTAATAAATCCAGCTTTTCCCCCAAAGGAGCAAACCTGGATTGAAATTGGGGCAAATGGTTTACGGCGGCTTTGCTGATCTCATCTTCAAGGGGGAGAACAGAATCACCGATCAGATCTGTCAATCGTTCGACAGCACGGATCAACACCTCATTGGAGGGCCTGCCCTCACGCAGAGAAACACCAACTGATCTAAAGGCGTTGTTTGTTTTCAGGGCATCAATGGCCTGCTGACCATTTGTAAACACTTCAATACCTGAAACCTTGAGTTTGATTCTGCCGGCCATAAGATAGGCCGAAACCAGGTAACGCAGGGTATCCGATGACCAGCCAAAGGGTGCATTGGTAAAATACTCCATAAAGCGTTTTCCCTCCACAATCCCGTTACGCTCTATGTAGTCACGGATGCTTAAAAGGGCTTTGCAGTCAACACGAATTGTCGGGTTTCCGCCCTCTATCTGTACCAGATCCATGGGGTCAATTTGGGATGTAATAGCGCTAAGGCTTTTAGCCCTTAAAAATTTTTCCGCCAGGTCGGTTCCCACCCGGACCGAGGCTTCGGAGTTTCGATCAAACACCTGGGATGCAACATTGGCAAGATGTTTTTTGCAGGCCTCCACCACATCCGGGTCCAGGCTGTCCACGGAAACGGTCTGGCCGCTGAAGATGAAGGTACCCCTGGACAGGCATCGTTTGATAATGTGTTGTAATTTACCTGTCAGCTTGGCGGCCCTGTCCCTTTGTGCTGTACAATATTCTTTGACTTCCTGATCCGGCTCATTTCGATACCGGTTACAGATCTCGCGGCATCGATATATTTCATTGATTTTATCATCAATTTTCGAGTCTGTTTTGCCGAGCAGGGAAATGTTGTATCGGGAACTTGGGTGCCGGGATTCATCGATGATTCTTGAACGGGTGGTATCAAAATCTGTTGGAAGCGATAACTCAACAATTGTCTGAATGGTCTCGCGTTCACCGGAAAGGCTGACAGTCTGGGAGCCAATTTGGGTTTTAATTCCGGTTTTAACAACCAAACTGCCGTTCAATCGAGTGGATGGCAGGGGAATGAATATTTCTTTTAACGATTCATTGTAAATACGGCGGGTTTCAATGGACCGTAATGGGATCTGGGCCCGTTCCTGTTCAATATCGTTTAGTTTTTCACTAAAAAAACAAAGGTTCCCTTCCTGTTCGCCAAAGGGGACAAAGGAATTTTTAATCATGTCATTGACGGCTTTTTCCACATCATCTCTCAATGAAGATGCGGTAATTCCCGGGTGCATTAAGCTTGCCACGTTTTGAATGGTAACCGGTAAATTTCCTAGAATCTGTAAGATTGCCACGGTTTTAGCCACATTCTGATGAATCTTTGAATCTATAAATTGTTCCAATGCTTTTCCCACAGATTGATGAACCGAAGGAAAAGCCCTGCGGATATCTTTTTCAAGAGAATCATAAAGGGTAACCGTTGTGGTAAGCCACCCAACAGATTCTTGACAAACAGGCATCTGCCCGTTTGATTTTTCTATCAAGATATCCTGTACCACTTTGATTGCGGATCGAAGACCGATTCCACCGGTGGATTTTGCCAGGGCACCCAATAGGTGAAGCAGAATATCAAAATGGGCCGGTAAAAAAGGATAGAGGTTGCTAAAGGTTTCTTCATTGAAATCCGCATCGTAATATTTGGCATTCTGCAGTTTGGTGTTGTGCCTTAATGCCTGGCCGTTTTGTTCAAAAAGAGACTTTAATCGTTTTTTTCCCTCGGATGATTTGCCCAGCAATCTTTTATAACAAATCTCTTTAATATCACTTGATTCCAGGTCAATTTCGATGGGAAACCGATCTTTTAATTTATAAAGGTTCGGTGAATTTAAAGCGGCTCTCGGGTTATCTTCCGTGAGTGTCTGTTGGGCTGTGGCGATGATCCACACTTTGCCGTCACCAATCTGTTTAAGATTTTTTGCCAACCCGTCAAGATTAAGGATAAGATTCTCACGGGGTGCAACATATTGTCCCACTTCATCAATAATAAATATGACATGTTTTTTGCCGGTGGCATCCCGAACAATATCCAACATCTCTTTTACACGCTGGTTTTCAAATTGTTTAAAATCACTTGTGTCCGTGTTAAATGATATTGTTGTCTTGAAGATATCCGGATACATCTGGTGGGCAATTTCAGGTATCATGCTGTCAACGACCAATGGATCATTTTGGATGTCAGACCACTTCGTACCCAAATCATTCAGGATGTTCTGTTTGAATTCATCATATCTGCCATCTTTTTGAAGTTTACGTTCAAAAGCGGCGACTTTCAGATTCCTTGAATAGCCGGCAAATTGAAGTACTTTATAAAACAGCACACTGGAAACATCTTCCATTGTGGCGCCGGCAAGCATTTCACTGGCAAGGTCCAATAGCACGACTGCAGCAGGAAATCGTTTTGCCACGGTAGAAAGAAGCGCCTTTGTCTGGGACTTATGGAATCGATCCTTTAAGTGCTGGATGAATGGGGTGCCATCAATTTGAACCTGATCATCAAAAGCGAGCCCAAGATATTTTGTAAAGGAACTTTTACCAGAACCATAAAAACCTGAAACCCAAACACCTACTTCATTTTCTCCGCCAACTTCCATGGCGGTTTGCATTCTTGAAAGTAATGTTTCAAATTTTTCTTCAATACTGTCCGTGGCAACATACTCTGATATTTCTGTTTTAAGCCTGTTCTCCTGGGATGCATCGTAGGTAATGACTTTTTCAATCGTCCGATGAATATCTCTAGTCTGATCAAACAATGCTTTAATTGAATCCATGCTAACACCTAATTTACAAATTATAGTTTACCCACCAACATGTACTGAGCGGTAATTTCCATCATCCGGGTAAAACCCTAGAAATTTTAATTGAGACTTTCCTGTTCGTTCTCCAGGGTAGAAAAAAATGGTAGGGGAATTAAATTTCCCCTGAAGTTGCCGCTCGATGGCCCCAATTCGCATATAAGGATGAAGGGCTTCAAGGTCGGTGACCAATAGAATGGTATTGTCCTGGTTTTCCAATTCATCAAGCTTTTTCTCTATCAGGGATTGAAGTGACCCATTATTCAATGTATTGGCAAGGGACTGATTTGTTTTTTCCCAATTTGTGGGGGAACGCCCATCTGCTGTCATCCATATTTTTCTTAGCGGTGCATTCTCAAGAATGCTTGCAATATTTTCTGTAATAGAAAATTTATGAACTGACCACCCATCGTTTTTTAGTTTGGCTGTCCATGCCGGTATTTGCCTTTTCACTTCCAGAATTTTTGACGGTGAAAATACCAGATAATATATGGGTTCAAAACTGGCATGACCCAGTTCCCGGCCATGACGAATCCTTTCAAGCAATTCTTTAAAATCAGCATTTAGAGATGACATGAATCAACTCCTCCCAGTTTTTGTATTTCCATTCGATACGGATAACATCGCCTGCCATCTGGGTAATAAAGAAACCTTTTAATGAAAGGCGCTTAAACTCAGCCCGCAAATCTTCTTTTTGAAGCCCAAACAATTCCCAATCCGGGTGTGTCATCACAGCGTTATCACCAAAACCTGCAAAATGAGCATCATAGGCCAATAATGCAATGATTTTTTGTTCTACTCGAAAAGGAATAATTTTTCTAATACGTTTACGCCCGGTCTCAAGCATACCAAAATCTGCACAGCAGCGGGTTAAATACCCAGCTGCACGCTCAATGGTGCTTTCCGACCAGGGCTGGACAGTTCTGCCATCTTGGTTCGCTTGCACGACAAATTCTTTTGCATCCTCATTGCTAAGGGAATCATGCCCGGCCGAATACCTCCCCCAGTATATCATCCTAACAAAATCGGAAAAAATCACATTGGCCCTTGCTGTAAATAGAAACAGCAGTTGAGAGAATTCCGTCGATGATACCTTATTTATTAGCTCCTTTAATATAAAGGCCGGGTACTCTTTTTCACCAAGATATCTTGGCGAAAAACATTCTGAAACAAGGTTCCGTAGCCGTCTGGCCGAGACATTTGAAAAATAGCCTGAGTCCAAAGCTGTCTGGAATAATTCAGGGGTTTTCATGCCAGGTTCCCATAGATCAAGCAAAGCCCGGGTTTCATCAATCACACCCGATCCTGCTGCTAGTTGTGATGTGTATAATTTATCTTTTTTCATATGGCTGTTGAGAAATAGGGAAACGACTTATTTCCGTCCTTAAAGGCTTTAGCATAATACAAGGCAATTTTTTGCCAAATTGATTTTTTTGATATTTTTATTGCATCGCCAATATGGACAGGGCCGAATTCTTTCACATCACTCTCTTTTGCATATTCTTGTAAATATTCTTGGGCTTTACTTTTGTCACTTATTATTTGTTGAGCATGACTTATTGTTTCAAGATTTCCGAATAAGTTATGAATTTCAATTTCTTGTGTTTCGGGCAATCGAAATAGGTGAAACACGCCTTTGCCGGTACCAATATGTTCATCGTGCACAATGGTCGCAGCTTCTTTAACCCCATAATATTGCGCAGAAAAACAGGTTTTGCTAAAAACCGGTGATAAAAATGCCGTGCCCGCTGATGAAAAAAAAGAACTGGGCCACCATGCATATTGTTCAGCTTCACCCAGAAAGCCAACGCACAATCTGATTCTGGCTATATCAGTCAATAAAGTCTTATCCATAAGGATTATCCAAAAACAATTTCCAATTTAAAAACATATACCCTTTTCCCAAAAAAACAGAGTCGGTACAAAGTTGATTTCCTTATATCATACCAACCCTGCTAACAATAAGCAGGTATTCCTCCACCATTGGCAAAACATTTCTTTCTCTGATTATAATATACAGCAATATATTTAAAGATAATTCTTTCTAATATCCAATTTAGTTCAAAGATCAAGGATACACGAAACATCAATATGGCTGCGCCAAGAACAGTTTTTGGATCATGACATGTCGTCATCATCGCAATCGATTGCCCGTTAAAGTAAGATTTTCTGGCTATTATGGTCAAAAAAAAACAATTTATATAAACAAATGGATATTTGATTCATATAACTATGGCTTTTCACACTATTTTTCTTTACAGCTAGAAGATCCCTTGATAAAGGGTTATAGGTTTCTATTTGATTAATAATAACGTTCGGATAATGCTTAAACATAAATGATTTCTAAACTTTTGCTCCAAGTATCAAACAATCAAGGCTCCTCAGCCAATAGGAATAAATCGTGATATTAAAAGAAATAGACAAAAAAGAGAATCTTGAGAAATATCAGCAATACGGCCATAATGCTGAAAAACAAATGGCATTTTATTTAAAACGGACATTTCAGGACAACAATGATATACATGTCATAAATGATTTGCGATTGGAAATGAATGAGGATGTGGCACAAATCGATCATCTGATCATGCATCGGTATGGTTTTATAGTGATCGAGTCAAAAAGCGTCACCTCTAAAATATCAATTAATGATCATGGGGAGTGGACAAGGCACTATCATAAAAACACCAGAGGTATGCCTTCTCCTGTAAATCAAGCGATCAGGCAAACCGACTTTCTAAAAAATTTTCTCATGGCGAGGTCTGAATATCTCCTAAAGAAAACTTTGATATTTCAGGCATCCATATCAGATTTTAAATTTGATGTATTGGTTGCAATCTCTGATAGTGGTATTATCAATAGAGCCAAGAACACGGAAATCAATGAAGTGCACAAAGCGGATCAAATTACTGAGAATGTCGGAAAAATTATTGCGGGTTACGCAGGAACAAATAAAAAGATACTTTCACTGAAAGTGAATTACACATTTTTAGACGCTACCATGGGAAAAATATCAGATTACCTTCTTCGTTCCCATAAACCTCAAATTATTAATGATAAAAAAAATAATGATAAAGATATTGAGGTAATAGAAAAGAAAGAAGATAAAAGCCCAGTTAAACAGATTACAAAAAATGAAAACAAAGTCATTCCTGAAGAAACTGAGATTAAATCATGTGGAAAATGTGGATCAAAGAACACTGAGATAGCCTATGGAAAATATGGTTATTATTTCAAGTGCAAGGAATGTAATGGTAACACCTCGATAAAATTAAAATGTAAGGAAAATTCCTGTAAGCCAAGAATTAGAAAGGCAAAACTTAAATTTTATAAAGAGTGTTCCGCCTGCGGTACATCAGAATTATATTTTGAGAACAAAGTTTCTGTAGAGGCATAATAGAGGATAATCAGTTTGTGTGATAAAGAAAAAAATGATGATAGGTTCAATCCCTATATCAGGACGGATAGGCGCGGCTGCGGCTCAGAACAGAGCTTTGCCGGAGGGGTTCCAGAGGCAGTGTAAGGATTGTGGGTGCCAACCTGGATGTCCTGGGTATTGTGGTATCCCCCATGCCTTTGCCCACCCCGGGCTATCTTGACCAGGCCATTGTTGCCGCAAGGGAGGCGGATCTGACGCCTGTTCTGGTGATCAACAAGGGGGATCTTGAAGAGTCTGAAACCTTTGTTGAAAAGATTATTGTCATCTACAGGGGACTTGTGGATACTCCCGGGTTCAACGAGTTCGGGCTGGTGGATATCTCCACGGATGATTTGGCAGGATTTTTCCCCGGGTTTGAAGAGGCCATGGAGGCGTCCTGTCATTTCCGGGATTGCTGCCACCTTACGGAACCGGGGTGCGCCATGTCTGAACTGGTCGAAAGCGGAAGGACCCCCCTGGAATGGTATGCAACCTTTAATACGCCTTGTCTATGAGGCAAAATCCTTCTCAATTTTTGTTCAATTTATTTCATCTTTGATCCTAAATAATTACCTGTAAAAATATCTGGAATCTTTGTTTAATTGTGATAGGGTAGATTATTTTTTTATAAAGGAAATATATGAAAAGCGGAAAACAAAAAAGATTCCTGTTTCTGATTTTAATACTGGTTCTTATCCCCGTCTTTTCTGCATTTCCGGTTGATTCTAATAGCACCGGTATCCATAACCTTTCTATATGGGACAATCATACGTGGCAAATAATTGCTGTTTTTTTGCTTTGTCTAAGTGAAGCATTATTGATCGGTTACTTACTGGTTCAAAAAAAGAAGAACAGGCTGTCAGAACAAAAACTCTCAAAAACAAGAAAATTCAGAGACGATCTGATCAAAACAGCCAATGCTTTGATTTTGGGGCTGGATACCCGGGGCAATGTTACCTTGCTGAATCCTGCAGCAGAGAAGATAACCGGATATCTTAAATCCGAGATAGAAGGGAAAAACTGGTTTGAGATGTTAATTCCCGGGGGAAAACATCAAGAGATATTGGATGAACTTAATCATCTTTCAGATGAAGGGGTGCCCCGATGGTATGAAAATAAAATTCTGACAAAAAACGGCAGGGAACGAATCATCTCCTGGAGTCACAGTGAAATCAGGCAGGATGGAAAAACCGAAGGGACAATTTTAATTGGTATTGATGTTACCGAACGTAAGCAGGCAGAAGGATTACTAAAGGAAAGTGAAGAAAAATACCGGGAAATCATGGAGAGCACCCCGGATATTCGTTACCGGAAAGGATAAGTAAATGCTTTTTTGCCTTTTGTCAAGAAACAGCTAAAAACTTTTTATAACTCTGAAAAATATGAAAAATATGCCTCCGTCCCAGAAGGAACACAACATGTTGTGGTCCT
>PIVS01000561.1 GCA_003353855.1 Desulfobacteraceae bacterium | reverse complement strand
TTATCTTTTAATACTTTTGTAAACTCGTGACTTGTGTATTGAGATCCTTGATCCGTGTTGAATATATAGGGGGTCCCATGACATCGCAGTGCCCTTTCCAGTGCGGATATACAAAATTCATTGCCATGGTTATTGATAGCTCCCAGGAGAGGACATAACGACTATGCCAGTCCATGATCGCCGTCAAATAAACGAAGCCACCTGAAAAAGGGATATATGGGTGAGTAACCCGGAGGAATCTCACCTCCAGGTTCTCTCAGAACCCGGCGTGAACCTCACAGCTCACCGGGCTCCCACTGTCCCAGCCTATGGTAAAAAGCCAGTTTTCCAGTGTGGAAACAACCACGGTTGACGCTTAGCAGTTCTTCTAAGCCAAACTCGAGCCCTGGTTTTATGGCCTCTTTACCTTTTAAATTTCCTCGTCGCCCAGCGTACCAAAGCCCAATTCAAATGCCTGGCAACCGGGTGAAAACCTGAAGGATAAAACTTGCAATAGTAATTGAGCCATCCTCCAATCTTAGACCTAAACATATTACCAAGATCTTCAATGGATTTCTCACTTTTGAGCTGTAAACGCCATCCTCTGACTGTTTGTCTTATTGCCTTTGAAGCAGTCCGGCTAATTCCCGGTGTGAAGTTTACAAAGACTCGACCATAAAGGTCTTTTGACCTTCTGGGTCTAAACGTATATCCCAGAAAATCAAACTGAATGGTTTCATACTGTTGCTGCCGTTGTACATCTTTACAATAAGCGATCTTGGTTTTCTCTGGATGAAGTTCCAAGCCACACTCCTGCATACGCTTAGCAAGTTTTGCTTTGATGTACTGGGCTTGCTTCAAACTACGGCAATGTACCAACCCATCATCAGCGTATCTACAAAATGGTAACTTTGGAAATTGTGTCGCCATCCACCTGTCAAAAGCATAATGCAAAAACAGGTTTGCAAGCAAAGGGGAAACTACACCACCCTGTGGCGTACCCTTTTTTCCGCTCTGTTAAACACCCGTTCCGACTCTGCATCGGTGCAGTCAGCCAGCGTTCAATGTATAACAGAACCCATTTGCAGTTCTTATGATGCCGAACTGCCTTCATTAAAAGTCCATGATCAATATTGTCAAACAGCCCTTTAATATCGAATTCCAAAACCCAGTCATGCCACCAACAGCGTTTTCGAGTGACAGCTATGGCCTGGTGTGCCGATTTTCCTGGTCTGTAGCCATAAGAATCTTTATGGAAATGCGGTTCAATCTCGGGCTCAAGCACAAGCTTAACGACCATCTGAGCCACACGATCAGATACAGTGGGAACTCCTAAAATGCGCTCACCACCTGATTTCTTTGGAATACTCACAGCCATTACTGGGGGTGGAAAATAACTCCCAGATGACATGCGGTTCCAAATCCATTACAGATTCTTCATCACTACTACGGGTCAGTCCGCCCCTGCACTGTGCATTGGTACTCTGGGCCTTGAGGGTGAACTCTTGGCCTCCTCCCTTAACATCACAATGGCAGGTTCCTGCAGTTCCGCATAAAAGCCAGGATCGGACTCGCGCCATCTCTATGCCGGACACCATCCACCCAGTAAACAGGTTTCCGATGGACTTATCCCGGGGCAACATAACCTCCCTGGTTTTGATGTCGTCTAAGTTTTTCGACACTTGAATAATGGTTCACTTGTGTTCGCCTTTCCGATCCACACCTGACGTATTAATCACGCCTTTTCCCTCAACGCTCACGACACAGGCTTTTGACCAATGCCGCAGATGGATTGAATTCCCATTTTTCGCATCAGTCGCTGAACCCGTTTACGGTTAATTTTATATCCTTCACGCCTCAGAACATTTCGAATTTGGCGAGTTCCATAAAAAGCCTTGACCATTTTCTGGCCCTGTTGCCTGCTTTGGTGTTAATAAGCGGCATTGCATTATTGATCTCCCTGAAGAGGCTCCTGGGTTTGCGTCATGGCATGCATGAGTTGAAAGAGCCATTCGCATCGGTTACAGATCAAGCCAAACACCGGCGACTGATATTACCGATGTGGCTTGACCCTCTGAACGGTCGTCTGAGCAATGCAGGTGCCGGGTTGCTATTCATAACCCCGGCCCTGATAGCGATATCTGCATTGGCTGCCTTGTCCGGTCTGCCGCCCGGGGCAAATGAAAATGGGCCTATTGACAGTAGCGCCATGTTGCTGACGGTCGCTGCTCTGTTGACAATTTATCTGTGGGGGTGCATTGGCCTGATAATGCCTTTTAACGCCTATGGTAAATTTGTACGTGAATGGATTAACTTGACAATAAACAAATCCCTATCCTATAATTAAAGGGTGATGAAATTTTCGCGGCACCCCATGAACCTATCCTAAAAGACCGTCACCACCAGAAGCCAAGGGAGGTAGATTACAATTGAGTTCTCTCTTTAACAACATGCCCGATGAACTGCAGCAGCATCTTGAAAACCTGAAATCGGCACTTGAAAAGATCGCCCCGGGACTGGGGGGAAACACAATTGCAGACAGCTTTGACCACTGGCTTCTGGACGATGAACAGCAGCAGTTTCTGGGCCTGAATCCCTGGAACCTCTTTTTTCTCCGGGCCGCAGCAGATCTGGTTGAACTAGACTATACCGGGTCCCTCGGGAAGATGGAAACCCAGGGTCCTGTTTTGGCGTCTGAAAAACTTCCAACCTCTTCAGACTATCTGGTCACAAACCATTGGAAAACACTGGGCATAGGTGATGAGGAGCAAGCCAGGATCATTGCCCTAATCTGTTCCATTGCCAGGAGCAATGCTGGTGATTTTAGCCGGTTAAATAATGGGGAGAAAATAGTATATGAAGGTGTCCCAATAAATATTGCCCTTTTGTCCGGCGCCATCTGCCTGGCAAGGGAACTGGATCTGGAACACCCGAACACAGCAGGTCACCTGGCCGCGGAACTGACCGACAGGAACCAGATCTCTTTCAGGCAGTTTTGTAAAAGCTTCAGCGTCTCATCTGCAGGACCCCATGCCTATTTACCCGGAATGATCCAGGTAAAAATCTCCTGTTGCCATCCAGAAGTCCACCAAGTCCTGAAACATCATGAATGCCGGATGCAAAGACTTCTGCATACCCTGAACAGCCAGGTGAGTCCGCGGTTTCTTTTTTCCGAAATCATCTACGAAATCGACCCCACAGGATACACCCCCCTGGACATGAAATTTTCCGTGGATTCAACGGCTGCCCTGCA
>PIVS01000091.1 GCA_003353855.1 Desulfobacteraceae bacterium | reverse complement strand
GCACCATTTACCGCAACATCCATATCTGCGTCATCCAGGATAATATTGGCTGATTTGCCCCCCAGTTCAAGGGTGACTTTTTTGATGGTTTCCGCAGCCATTTTCATTACGTTGCTGCCCACTTCGGTGCTTCCTGTGAAGGAAACCTTATCCACGGCGGGGTGGGTGCAGAGCACTTTTCCGATCTCATTTCCCGGGCCTGTAATAATGTTGATTACACCATCGGGGATCTTGGCTGCTTTGGCTGCTTCTGCAATGAGCAGTGCACTTAAGGGGGTCTGGGTTGCCGGTTTCAAAACAATGGTGTTGCCCATGATGATTGAATGGGAGATTTTCCAAAATGCCATGCTGGCGGGGAAATTCCAGGGAATGATTCCTGCACATACCCCGATGGGTTCACGGATAATGTAGTCCCGGCCCGGGGCTGCCACATTTCCGGAAAAGGGAATCTCCTCCTTCCATGGAAAATTGTTGGCAG
Source organism: Desulfobacteraceae bacterium (assembly GCA_003353855.1). Lineage (GTDB taxonomy): Bacteria > Desulfobacterota > Desulfobacteria > Desulfobacterales > Desulfobacteraceae > NBML01. The sequence continues at coordinate 13,077 of PIVS01000091.1, read as the reverse complement.
CATGATAGGCAAGGTTTCGCAGCAATCCAGACCCGCTGGTGGCCCAAAATTTGGTCAACCGGATTACCTGACCGGCATCCATGGCTTCGATTATGGCAAGGCGGGCCCCTAAAATACTCACCTGATCGGCAAAATCATAAACCCTGGCTGCCCTTTCAGACGGGGTCAGGCCGGGCCATTCTCCATGGTCAAAGGCATTTCTGGCCGCTTCGATGGCCCTCAGGGCATCGGTTTCGCCAGCCTGGGCTACCGTGGCAATGGGTTGTTCATTGCCGGGATCATAGGTAACAAAGGTTTTGTTGTCTGCTGCATCTACAAACTTCCCATCGATATACATTTTGTATGAATCCATTTCACGCCTCCTTGATAGGTTGATCCTCTTTTACTGATCCGCAGTTACTATGGCATCCTGGTTTTACTATATATTCTTAAGTAAATATAGCAACAGGTGTGCCAAGTTGGGTTTTAATGGAAAACTTTGACTTAATAGCTTGTATTCAAAGTAGAAATCATTGATTTATCGAAATTGTGGCATTGAGAGAATTAATCAATGCAGGTGAATAAAATACACTACAGTTTATGGGGATTATAGCAGGCTTTCCTTGCCCATTGGAGGTTTTGGCTGGTTGTATAATAGTTTATGCATGTAGAATTTTCTCTACACAGGATTTTACCGGGAGATTGGGCAAAAAGGTAAAAAGAATTAGACTAAACCATATTGTATTTTTTCATTTTCTGGTATAGGCCGGTTCGATGGATTCCCAAGAGTTGTGAAGCCTTTATCTTATTGTCATTGGTTTGTTTCAATGCCTGGATAATGGTTTTGCGCTCTGTATTTTCCATGATGGTTTTAAGGGAGGTCAAGACAGGGGGATGGGATTTGGAAGCAGGGATTGCATCTTGAATGGGGATGGGCAGATCCTTGAGTTCAATGCGATTGTTTTTGTGGATAATGATGGCTCTTTCCGCCACGTTCCCAAGCTCCCGAACGTTGCCGGGCCAGCCGTACCGTTGAAGTGTTGCCAGGGCTTCCGGGGCCAGGGCAGGAACCGGGCGTTTATCGTCGGATAATAGTTTTTCGATAATATGCCTGAAAATAGGGGGGATATCTTCCGGTATATCCCGGAGGGCAGGTAAATGAATATTGATAACATTGAGTCGGTAATAGAGGTCCAGACGAAACAAGCGCTTGTTGATCAGTTCTTCAAGATCCTGGTTGGTGGCGCTGACTATTCTGAAATCGATTTGCCGGGGTTTATTTCCTCCGATGCGCTCCACTTCCTTTTCCTGGAGTACCCGCATGAGCTTTACCTGCATTTTAAGGGGCATGTCTCCGATTTCGTCCAAAAAAATGGTGCCCTTGTCTGCCACTTCAAATTTTCCCGGTTTACCCTTGGGGTTGGCGCCGGTAAAAGCACCTGGTTCATAGCCGAACATTTCTGCTTCAAAGAGTTCCTTGGGAATGGCCGCACAATTAACCCGGACAAAATTTTGCTGTCTGCGGTTGCAGGATCTGTGAATAGCATGGGCAAACAATTCTTTCCCCGTGCCGGATTCCCCGGTAATAAGAACAGGGGAATCATTTTCCGCTGCAAGTCGGGACAGCGCTTTGGCATCCCTGAGAGAGGAAGAATCTCCGATGATTTTCGAAAAAGAATAGCGTATATCGTATAATTGACTCAGTTCATCTTTATAATGGTTCAGGTTTTTTTCAAGAATTTCAATATGCCTGTAGAGATTTTTTACCTGGGTGGGATCGGTGAAGAGTAACTTTCCCACAGCTCCGATGATCCGTCCGTTTTTTTTCAAAGGAATTTTTGCAGTGATCCAATTTTCACCGCCTATGGTGATAAAATCCCCGATTTCTGCCTTTCCGGTATCAAGAACCCGGGTCAACTCACTTTCAGGGAGAACATCGCTGAGATATTTTCCCCGGGCGGTTGCAGCTGATACAGGATAATATTTTTCATAGGCACTGCTCAGAAATTGAACCTTGCCATACCGATCAATGATAATGATAAGTTCATAGGGGTTGTTGAGCATTGTTGAAAGCAAGTCATCGGAGAGCCTGTTCATTGTATCATCCATAGTAATAAAAGAACCCTTTCCTTTTTACGGTTGACCAAAATACCAATCCATCTGTCATTGCAAAAACCCTATCTGCATACCATGTTATTTCCCCAAGGGGAAGTTTGTATTTTACAGATCCCCTCCCGGAGTACAGGAGCCGGGTGTAAAAGTTTTCACCATAAAGGGCATGGAGCAGATGAAGAAACTTATTTTTCTCCATGCTCCATGGTGACTTGCTTTATTGAATCTATCTTATTGAATCTATCTTATTTGATTTGTGTCATGCCCTGGTCCAGATATTTCAGGGCCAGGTCCACATAAACTTTTTTACCGTAATTCCATAATTCCTGATCTCCGGGGGTGATATCTCGAATCTCCTTGGCAGGATTTCCCACCGCCACCACCCTGTCGGCAATCTTCTGGTTGGCCCGGACAAGGGAACCCTCTCCCACAATGCTCCATTCCCCTGTTTCGGAAAAAATACTAAGGATGGCTCCCATTCCGATGACACAAAAATCACCGATCACATTGCCATGGAGAATGGCTCCGTGTCCCAGGGTCACGCTTTTGCCGATTCGATACAGGCCCGTGGGCGGTGAGTGGATCACCACGCCTTCTTCCACGGCAGTGCCCTTTCCGATTTCAATGCGGCCGTAATCCCCCCGGACAATGGCCCCGTGTCCCACATAACAATTGTCGCCAATCACCACATCCCCGATTACCTGGGCGGTTTCACTCACATAGCTGTCCTTGCCAATGACAGGCCTATTTCCGTCAAATTCAAAAAGCATACTTTCTCCTCAAGTTTGGGCACAGATTGTTCCGGTTTCAATGGTATTTTTCATAATCTCATATTTTATAACCCTGATGTTTTGGATATAATTTCACACATAACTTCATTTGCACCGCCGCCAATGGAAATGAGCTTGGTATCCCTGAAAAATCTTGAAATTTTCATTTCATTCATAAACCCCATACCGCCGTACATTTGAAGACAACCATCGGCAACTTTAACAAGAAGTTGTCCGGATAGAAGCTTACCCATGGAAATTTGTTTTGTCACATCCTGGCCCTTCATTTTCATTTGGACGATATGATATGTCAGCTGCTTTAAGGCTTCAGCTTCGGCAAGCCACTCTGCAATTCGATGCCGTAATACCTGTTTTGTAATGAGAGGTTTTCCAAAAACGATTCTTCCCTTCAGATAGTCAATGGTCTCATTTATTGTATCAACCGCTCCTATATAACCCGTTGGAATGGCACTGAATCTTTCATGCTGAAATTGCATCATCTGCTGGATAAAGCCTTCTCCTTCAACTCCGATGAGGTTTCGGGCAGGAATTTTTACATTATCAAAAAATAGTTCTGCCGTATCAGAGCTTCTCATACCCAGCTTGTCCAGCTTTTTACTAACCTGGAATCCTTTAAGATCAGTGGGAACTACAAATAAACTGAAACTGTGGTATCCGGGGTCATCACTTGTCCGTGCAAGAAGCGTTAGAAAATCAGCCTGAAGCCCGTTTGTAATAAAGGTTTTGGAACCGTTTAAAATATAGTGGTCCCCCTCTTTTTTTGCAAAAGATTTTAGCGCCGCTACATCGGAACCTGCATCAGGTTCTGTTACTGCAATTGCAGCAACCATATCCCCTTTAATTGCAGGGGCAAGATAGGTTTCCTTAAGATAATCAGACCCGTAATCTGCAATGGCAGGTGTTGCCATGTTCGTTTGAACAGCAATTGCCATGGGAATACCGCCGCAATTAATGTGTGCTATCTCTTCAAGAAACACTAATTCATACCAGTAATCAAGTCCCATTCCGCCATGTTTTTGATCATATCTTATGCCTAAAAAACCCAGATCCCCCATTTTTTTAAAAAGCGCATGGAGGGGAATCATTCCTTTTTCTTCCCATTCATCAACGTAAGGGTTTATTTCTTTTTTAACAAAGTCCCTGACGGCTCTGCGGACCATTTCATGATCTTTTGTAAAGTATATGTTGTTTTCCATTTTGTATCCTTATTTGTTTAAATGCCTGAGGCTTTAGCTATTATTTCACACATAACTTCACTTGCCCCGCCGCCGATTGAAGTCAGTCTTGAATCTCTGAAGGATCTTGAGATTTGCATCTCATTCATAAACCCCATGCCCCCATGCATTTGAAGACAACCATCGGAGACTTTATTCACCAGATTACCGGCAAGAAGTTTTCCCATTGAGATTTGTTTTGTTGCGTCTTGTCCCTTCATTTTCATGCGGACAATATGATAGCTTAATTGTTTTATTGCTTCATTTTCTGCAAGCCACTGGGCAATTCTGTGCCGTAATACCTGTTTTGAAATAAGGGGTTTTCCGAAAACAACTCTTCCTTTTATGTATTCAACCGTCTCCTTAATCATCTCTTCAATATTGATATAGGTTAAGGGAAGAACTGCAAATCTTTCATGCTGGAATTGCATCATCTGCTGAATAAACCCTTGTCCTTCAACTCCGATGAGATTTTCGGCAGGAATTTTCATGTTATCAAAAAACAATTCCGCCGTATCAGAGCTTCTCATCCCCATCTTGTCCAGCTTTTTGCTGACAGCAAAACCTTTAATGTCAGTTGGTACGACAAAGAGACTGAAACTGTGATATCCGGGATCATCACTTGTCCGTGCAAGAAGAGTAAGGAAATCAGCCTGAAGCCCGTTTGTAATAAAGGTTTTGGAACCGTTTAATATATAGTGGTCTCCCTCTTTTTTTGCAAATGACTTTAATGCGGCAACATCAGAACCTGCATCGGGTTCTGTTACTGCTATTGCGGAAATCAACTCACCTTTTAAGGCTCTTTTAAGATATTTTTCCTTGAGATATTCAGAACCGAATTGTTCAATGGCAGGTGTGGCCATACAGGCCTGGACAGCAATGGCCATGGGAACTCCACCACAGTGTATACGGGCTATTTCTTCAAGGAAAACCAGTTCATACCAGTAATCAAGACCTTCACCGCCATATTTTTCATCGTAACGAATTCCAAGAAAACCTAACTCCCCCATTTTTTTAAAAAGGCCTTTAAGTGGTGTTATTCCTTTTTCTTCCCATTCATCAACATTGGGATTAATCTCTTTTTTAACAAAATCCCGTATGGATTTACGAACCATTTCATGATCTTTTGTAAAAATTAAATCAGAACTCATTATGGAATCCTCTCTTTTTTATTATATTTGCCATTTTATTTTCCTGGAAGGGGAAAAATTAAGGCGCTATACTTTCCGGGACTTCAATTTTTTTAGCTCTTAAATATTCCCCAAGCGTTTTTGCCTGGGGATCGTTTCTGACAGAGGCTGCGACTCCTTCTCCCAGTACTCCTTTTATGTAAAAATTTACTGCAAAGAGATTTGGAAGATCATATTTTTCAATTTCAAAGGGTTTCATATCGGGAAGAAGTTCTTTGAGTTTGTCAATGGTAAGAAAATCCTTTAAAAAAGAGTATGTCTCCATTGTTTTACCCCAGACACCAAGGTTTGCGTTTCCGCCCTTGTCTCCGGAACGGGTGGCAAACAATTCTCCCAAATAAATCTCTTTCATTTTCTCCTGGGAAAATTCAATGGTTTTTACGCCAACAGGCTCAATATCGGTAACATCAGGGTAAAAACCGGTTGGTTTTACGCAAAATTCATTGTCGCCCAGATATACTTTTTGTTCTAAAAAATTATTGTTCACCAGGGTGGGCCAGTGCTGAAGGGCAGGGGAGCCGTTTGTCGGTGGAGTTGTTAATGTATAACCCGGAATACTGGAAAGTGCCATTTCGATAAATTTGCTTGAAAAATTTTTTCCGACTTTTTGCTGGTCAGGATCCATGACACAAATTTTTAAATGGGCGCTTGCTTCATCATTGTGACAGGGATTGTCTTTATCTATTCTTATGAGCTGGACATCTGTAAATGCAAATAGTTCTTTGCCCCCTAAATTATCAAATACGGTATCTTCAACAATTTTAGCCTTTTTCTCAATATCAAGTCCGGTGATAAGAGCCGTTAAAGTGTTACGGTGTCCAAAAAGGTTGTTGATACATACCTTTGCCGAATCTGTCGGCGGTTCTCCTTTAATGCCTTCAATGCGTACCCGGTCCTTATCTTCTTGTTTTATATTTATGGTATCAAATCGTACCTTAACATCAGGGGTTAGATAGGTTGGCTGCCGGGTTTCATATAAAAGCTGGGCAGTTACGGTTCCAACGGAGACAAGGCCTCCTGTTCCTTCATGTTTTGTAATAACAAATGAACCGTCCCCATGCATCTCAGCAATGGGATACCCCATGTTTTTAAAATCAGGGACTTCGTCAATAAAAGAGTAATTCCCGCCGGTGGCCTGTGTGCCGCATTCTATAATATGTCCGGCAGTATATGCTCCTGCAAGTTTATCCCAGTCATTTTCCTTCCATCCGAATTTCCATGCACATGGCCCGGAAACAAGGGCGGCATCGGCTAACCTGCCGCCGATGACGATGTCAGCACCTTCATTAAGGGCCTTGGTAACTCCCCATCCGCCGAAATAGGCATTGGCGGTTATCGGCATGGCGCCTGATAACTTTAAACTTGTGCCCTTGTCCAGGTGGAGAAATTGCTCTCCTTGTTCCTGGAGATCTGCTATTCTCGGAAGCAGGTCGTCCCCTTCAATATATGCAATCTTTGGATTAATACCAAGTTCCTTGGCAATGTTTTCAAGTTCAGCTGCAAGTCCTTTGGGGTTAAGTCCTCCGGCATTGGCTACAACTTTTATATTCTTATCAAGGCAAGGTCCCATGACATCGTTCATCTGTTTCAAAAATGTCGATGCATATCCTTTTTCAGGTGATTTCATTTTCATTCGGAAAAGTAATGCCATTGTAAGTTCAGCAAGGTAATCACCCGTGAGGACATGGATTTTTCCACCTTCAACAAGTTCCTTGGCTGCGGAAAGTTTGTCACCTAAATAACCGCTGCAATTTGCTACTTTAAGTATTTCGGTCATCTTTCTTCTCCCGACTTAGGTTCAATAAAACATAAGTATCTTTGGTTATTTCCCTTTAAATTCCGGTGTTCGCTTTTCAAAAAATGCAGTGATGCCTTCGAGCGCATCTTCAGTACCGGCAACTTCAATAAGTTTTTCAGATAGAAAATTAACAGAGTCTTCAAGGTCCATGGTTTCAATATCTCTAAAGGCTTCTTTCCCAATTTTAAGTCCTATTGGGCTTTTTGAAGCGATTGTTTTTAAAATTTTTTCAACGTCAGATTCAAACTGATCTGTGGGAATGGCCCTTGTAATCATCCCCATATCAAGGGCTTGTTTTGCCGTGAGTTTCTCTCCCAGGAGAATCATCTCCATGGCTTTTTTCCTTAAAACATTCCTGAAAATCAGGGCTCCGATCATCATTGGAAAAAGGCCCACATTCACCTCGGGGGTTCCGAATTTTGCGTCCGCTTTTGCAATTACAATGTCACAGGCCAGCATGAAACCTGTTCCACCTGCCATGCAATGACCATTGATTTTAGCTAACGTTGGTTTGGGAAATCTTGCCAGTCTTGTTATCAGGGCCGCATAATTTTTAAATGCTTGATTTTCTTTTCTTGTTCCCTTGCCAATACCGCCACCCAGATCAGCGCCGGAACAAAAAACCCGATCTCCGGCCCCGCTGACACAAACAACCCTTACATTATTGTCTCCTTCTGCAGTTTCAAGACTTTCAAGGAAGAGGGTAACAGCATCACTGCTGATTGAGTTTTTGTTTGCTTCCCTGTTTATGGTAATATACGCAACATTATTTTTTACTTCATATAAAAGATCTGACATTATAATCTCCCTGGTTTACCAGTTGTTATACTTTTCATGGGTAATCAACTCGCCAGATCAGCCACTGCTTCTTCCTTTATCTCCTCTATGTCTACAAGGATTTGTCCCGGCATGACCTTGTCATTTTCTATGACATTTACCTTGGTGACAATTCCCTTGTAGGGAGCGCAAAGGGTTGTCTCCATTTTCATTGCAGAGACAACAACAACTCCCCGGCCCTTTTCAACAGAGTCACCTTCTTTCACCGTAACGGCTATAACCACAGCAGGCATGGGCGGGGTAACTATTGAAGGCCCGGTGGCACCTTTTTTCTTTTTAGCTCCTTTGGAAATTTTATCCGCATCCTGAATTTTATAGACTTTTCCGTTCAGCATAATTGTTTTACCGGTAGAGGTTTGAGAAACGTAGGCGTTTATGCTTTTTCCATTAACCATCAGGTGTAATTGATTTTCAGATATTAAGGAATATTTTAGGTCGTATTCCCTTTCTTCAATTATGGCGGTGGCTGTACCCTCTTCACGGCTGTTTATTTCAACCGATAATGTCTCTTCCTGTATTTTAAGCTTGTATTCCATTTTTTTGCCTCCTTGGCCGGCCTAAAGTCTCCAGTTTCCTAAAGTGCTAAACGGAGTTACCCCGTTGTACCCAGCAATACCGGTACTAATTTTTTTCCTGTTGCACATTTCATCCAGGACATAGGCAATTGCCGCAATATCCGATTCATCAAAGTTTTCTGACCAGTCAGAAAAATGGGTCTCAATAAAATTTGTATAAACATCCCCCTTTGAAAATGGGGCTGACTCCATGACATCAATAAGAAAATCAATGGGGGTTCTGACGCCTAAAATAATATAGTCTTTCAGGGCTTTCACCATTTTATCTATGGCCTGGGACCTTGTTTCAGCATGGACGACAAGTTTGGAGATAATGGGGTCATAATCCACCGGGACTTCAAAACCAGTATAAACACCGCAATCATTTCTGATGCCTGGGCCCTTGGGTTCTTTTAAAAACTCAATTTTTCCTTGGGAAGGGAAAAATTCATTTGCCGGATCTTCAGCATAGATCCTGCATTCAATGGAGTGACCGCGGCCCGCAATATCTTCCTGGGTGAGTGACAGCTTATTGCCGGCAGCTATTTCTAATTGCTGTCTTACAAGGTCAATTCCGGTGATCATCTCCGTAACAGGATGTTCAACCTGAAGCCTTGTGTTAATTTCAAGGAAATAAAACTTATTTTCCGAATCAAGGAGGAATTCAACGGTTCCGGCATTTACATAGCCTGCCGCTTTTGCAGCTGCCACCGCAGCCGCCCCCATTTTTTCCCGAAGTTCCGGAGTTAGGACACTGGAGGGTGTTTCTTCAATTATTTTTTGATGACGTCTCTGGATTGAGCATTCACGCTCTAAGACATGGATTGTATTCCCAAAGAAATCAGCTAAAATCTGGAATTCAATATGTCTTGCATTTGTAAAGAATTTTTCAAGATAGATTTCACCGTTGCCAAATGCGTTTAATGCTTCCCTTGATGCAGAGGCGCATGCTTCAGCCATTTCATCGGGAAAGTTTACCCTCCTGATCCCTTTCCCGCCGCCGCCGGCGGTGGCTTTTATAAGAACAGGGTATCCGACTCTTTCAGCTTCCGCCGCCATAACACCGACGTCGGCTTCTGTACTTGTAAGGCCGGGTGTTACAGGAACTTGGCTTTCCACCATTATTTTTCTGGATGTGATTTTATCGCCCAGGTCCTTTATGGCTTTGGCGGAAGGGCCGATAAATACGATATCTTCTTTTTCACATCTTGCTGCAAACTCGGCATTTTCAGCAAGAAAACCATAACCGGGATGGATTGCTTCTGAATGACTATCTTTTGCAGCTTTGATGATTTTGTCAATGTTAAGATAGCTCTCGGAAGGTTCAGGAGCACCAATATAAACCGCCTCGTCAGAGCAGAGAACGTGGATTGCCTTCTCATCTGCATCGGAATAAACTGAAACTGTCTCAATCCCCATATCTTTACAGGTATTTATTACCCTAAGGGCAATTTCTCCACGATTTGCTATTAATATTTTTTTAAACATAATTTTATTTTCCTGGTTTATTACATTCTGAAAACGCCAAATCCGGGTTCATCATCTCTTAGCGGTGCATTTAATGCTGCTGAAATAGCAAGCCCCAAAACATCTCTTGTTTTTGCAGGATCAATTATTCCGTCATCCCACAGTTTTGCGGTGCTGTAATATGCGTTCCCCTCCTTGAATGCGGCATCTATTACCGGTTGTTTGATGAAATCAATTTCCTCCTGGGTCATTTCATTCTGACCAGCTCTTTTCCTCTGGTCATTTGTAATTGTAATTAGTACGTCAGCAGCTTGTGTTCCGCCCATTACGCCAATTTGTGCATTTGGCCACATCCAGAGGAACCTTGGCGAATACCCTCTGCCGCACATGGCATAGTTTCCGGCACCAAAGGAAGCACCGATTATAACAGTAAATTTTGGAACAGTTGCTGTTGACACGGCGTTAACCATCTTATGCCCGTTTTTAGTAATCCCTCCTGCTTCATATTCACGGCCAATGATAAAACCGTTAATATTTTGAAGGAACAGGAGTGGGATTTTTCTTTTGTCACAAAGTTGTATGAACTGGGTAGCTTTTTCAGCACTGTCGGAGAATAGAATTCCATTATTTGCTAATATACCAATAGGATATCCGTGAATGTGAGCCCAGCCTGTTACCAAGGTTGGTCCGTACATCTCCTTGAATTCTAAAAATTTACTTCCGTCGACAATTCTGGCAATAACTTCTCTTGCGTCATAGGGCTTGGAAAGATCTGAACTGACTATTCCATACAGCTCCTTTGGATCATAGGCAGGTTCTTCAACTTCCACCATGGAAATTTTCGATTTCTCATTTTCAGGAAGGTTTTTAACTATTTTCCTGATCATTTCAATGCACTCTTCATCACTATCTGCAAAATAATCAGAAACACCTGACTCAGCGCAGTGAAGTTCTGCTCCGCCAAGTTCATCGGCCGTGACCTCTTCTCCTGTTGCTGCAAGAACAAGTGGGGGGCCCCCAAGGAATATTGCTCCATGATTTTTGACATGTACAATTTCGTCGCACATGGCGACCCCATAAGCGCCACCCGCTGTGCAAAGTCCCATAACTCCCACAATCTGAGGGATACCCATTTTTGACATCCGGGCCTGATTATAAAAAACCCTTCCGCCGTCATTGGCATCCGGGAAAATTTCTGATTGTAATGGGAGGTAAGCCCCGGCTGAATCCATTAAGTTGACAAACGGCAGGCGATTTTCCATTGCTATGGTTTGGGCTCTGATGGATTTTTTTACTGAAAGAGGGTAGGAGGATCCCCCCTTGATGGTTGCATCATTCAGGGTTATCAGAACTTCGCGGCCTTCAATAATGCCGATTCCAAGTACTATTCCGGCCTTATGAATTTTTCCGTCATACATGCCTTTGGCTGCCAGGGGGGCAAGCTCAAGAAAAGGAGTGTTTTTATCCAGGAGAAGTTCAAGCTTTTTTCTTGCAGGAAGCTTACCGGACTCTTTTTCCCTCTGCCGGGATTTTTCAGATCTTTCATCCCATGATCTGGTTAGTTCGCAACTCAGATCATCAACAAGAGCAGTTAAATCTTTATAATTTTTCTTGTATTCTTCTGAATTTACATCGATTTTACTTTCAATGATATCCATACTTTTTCACCTTTTATTATATGGTTTAAAAATAATAATATTGGCTTGATTAATCCTCATTATAGTTTTCGCATAACTTATCTCATATCACTTATTTAGTTTTTGACTGGATTCCTTCAATAATAGTGTCAATCAAGGGATCTGCCATGTGAACAAGGCTTTCAGGCCGTTCTGTCATGAGCCAGCTGGTTACAAGGTGTTCGATGGTTCCTATAATAATTGAACGAGTGAGATAAACATTAATACCATTCCTGAATTCCCCCGCATTAATTCCTTCTTGAATGGTTTCATCAATAATTTTTAACCCTTTTTTAATTTCCAAATGGCCTTCACTATTAAGAAATTTTTTATTGTGCTTCAGAATAAGCATGACAATTGACGCATTATCAGGGCTTTTTTCATTGGTTGAAAGCAAAATATAAATAATTGATCTTAGTTTGTTTGCGGCCCCTCTAATGAGCCTAAGATGGAATTTCATTAACTTAAAAAGTTCGGATGCATTTTTTGTCGGGACGGAAAATAGAAGTCCCTCTTTTGTGGAAAAATATTCATAGATAGAGGCTTCTGATATTTTAGCTTCTTTGGCAATTTCAGATATGGTCGTATCCTGGAAACCCTTCTTTCCAAAAATACGTTCAGCAGTTCTCAGGATTTGAGTTTTCCGGGCTTCCATTTTTGTTAGATTCGCCATTTCCTGCCTTTTTTAAAAAAACTGAAATAATATTTATTTCACCAAGAATTTAAAAATATTAAAGTCTGACTGTAAAAATGTCAAGAAAAAAAATGTATAACTCTTAGTGTCTGGGTTCCGTGTCTGGTTTTTATGGGGTTTTTCGTTAAAAATACGATATGTTAGTAAGGATCATTATTTGGGATAAATAGATTTTTTGATGATAGTTTGAAAGAACTTTTAATAAATTATTAAAATACACTTATCAAGAGGACAGAATAGAAACTTCTCTATATAGCTGATTTTAAAGACTATGGGAATCATTTCCCATAGTCTTTAAAAAATAGGACTATGTCCTTTAGCACTTTTTGAAAGTGTCACTTTTAATTTATTGGTCTGTATGGTGAACGACTTTTAAAAAAGATGGAACCTCGATGCGCCATTTAATTCACCAATTAGCTATTCCCCTGAGCTTCCATTGGCGCAAGGTTGTAATTACTACATTAGTTTGGATATAATTTCCTTCATGATTTCAGTTGTTCCTCCGCCAATTGAAAGAATGCGATTGTCTCTGTAAAGTCTTTCAACAACATACTCTCTCATATATCCGTAACCTCCGAAAAGCTGGACAGCATCATAGGTGACCTTGTCGCTGACTGAGCATGCAAAGTTTTTTGCCATGGAAATTTCTTTTACCATGTTTTCTCCGGCATTGATTTTAGCAGCAATCCTGTATGTAAATTCCCGGGCCACTTCAACCTGGGTTGCCATGTCAACCAATTTATGACGTGTTACCTGGAATCCGTT
>PIVS01000560.1 GCA_003353855.1 Desulfobacteraceae bacterium | reverse complement strand
ATGAGAATACTCCATTGTTCATAGCTGATATCAAATCCAGCCTCTGCAAATTTTTTTGTCAACCGTTTAATAATGGCCCTTGAGGTTCTCCCCACCAGATATCCAATGGAAGAATCAATGACGCGGTCATATTTATCCATACGCTAATTTTACTTTCTTAAGGTTTTATATTCCAGCCGGATGATCAGCAATCAATATTAACAATCCATGATTGGTATAGGATATTAATTAGTTTTCAGACAATATGGTATAAAAACGTTGATTACGCAACTAAATCTTAAAATAGTTGTGATTTGACCCGGGCCGGCAAATAAAAAATCACCCCTGGCAAAGACCCTATAAAGGATCAGGCGCCAGGGGTGATCAATCTTCTTTATGGCTGACAAACTGCGATAAAGAAAATTTCTAGGCGGTTTTCTTTGAAAACATATCTTTCAGGTACTTGACCCAGATGCCGCTTAAAAACCAGGAATAGGCCCAGGTTCCGAAAAAGATGGCCACAAAAGCCTTTACAATATCCATGGAACTCCCGTTAAGGGAGAATCCAGGAACATACCCGAATAAAATGGGACCCAGATAGAGAAATTTTGCAAATTTAAAGGCTGAAAAAGCCGTCTTCCACATGTTGGCCTTGGCAATGGTGGCCCCGGCAAAGGCGGCAATACACACCGGCGGCGTTATATTGGAATCCTGGGACAGCCAGTACACGATCATGTGGGCGGCAATCTGGTTTACACCAAGATGAGTTAAGGCGGGAACGGCAACAACGGCGGTGATCAAATATGCTGCAGTAACAGGAACTCCCATTCCAAGAACCAGTGATGCCAAAGCAATGAGGAGAATGGTCAGTAGCAAAGAGCCGCCGGCAAGCTCTATCATGATGTCGGCAAAGGTCAGCACCAGACCGGAAAAGGTGAGCACCCCGATAATAATACCGATGACGCCTACGGTGGCACCGATCTTCAGGCTGTTCTCCGTACCTGCCCTGGATGCTTCAATAAATCGTTTCGGCCCGATCCTTGTTTCTTTTCTCACCCAGGAGATGGCAATGCAGGAGAGAAGGCCCAGGATGGCAGAATACCCCGGGGAAAACCCATAGAGCATGAAAATCGTAATAACGATAAGCGGCAGGGCATAAAACCATTGTTTCTTGAAAATTTCCATGGCGGAAAATTCAGATTTTTCCCCCACAATATTCTCTTTTTTGGCTTCATAATGGACCATGCAGAAAACCGAGAAAAAATACATTAAAGCCGGAAAAATGGCCACAAGCATAATGGTTGAGTAGGGAACGCCTGTCAGTTCCGCCATGATAAACCCGCCGGCTCCCATGATGGGGGGCATGAACATGCCGCCAATGGAGGCAGCCGGCTCAATACCGCCGGCGATATGGGGCCTAAACCCTGCTTTTTTCATCATGGGAATGGTAAACATACCCGTTGATACCGTATTGGCAATGGCAGACCCTGAAATGGACCCGAACAGACCCGAAGCAATAACAGACACCTTACCCGGCCCCCCGATTTTATGACCCACGGCCGCCAGGGGCCAGTCGATGAAAAATCTCTGGGCCCCGCATTTTTCCAAAAATGCACCGAACAATACAAAAAGAATCACATAGGTGGCCAGAACATTGGCCATGATACCGAAGACACCGTCACTCTTGTAAAAGATACTGACACACAGCTCTGTAAAGGGTGCTCCTGCATGGGAGACCAGATCCGGCGCCATATGCCCGTAGACCCCATAGGTCAGCATGACGGTGCCCAGGATCACAAATACACTTCCCACCACCCTTCTGGCCAGTTCAATACCAATGAGCACACCGATGATGGCAAACACCATGTCGGTATTGGTTTCTGCCCCGGTCCTGTAATTGATGGTTTCAAACATGAAAATCCAATACCCGATGGAGACAGCGGAAAGCAGAATCAACAGATAATCAATGACTCTCCCGATTTTTGTTTTGGCTTTATACAAAAGGAAGACAAGAATATAGGTAATAATAACATAAACCCCCCTGTGATACTGGGTGGCCATGGGCTGCACCACGGCTGCCCAGGAGTAAAAAACGACCAGGAGAACCGAACAGGTATCAAATAAAAGTTGCTCGAATCGATTTAGTTTTTCATACACGGTTTGCCTTCCTATCCTAATAAATTATTATAGATGCGCGGAACGAATATAGATGGCTTTCTATTCAGGTACGGCCAGTTCCCGTACCTGAATATTCAACAACTTAACCAACAGCTTTTATAAAACGCCTTTTTCTTTCCAGAATTTTTCAGCACCGGGATGGAAGGGAGTAACAATGCCATCTGATCCGGTTTTAACGGACATGAATTTAAATGTCTTTTTCTGGGCTTTCATGTGGGCAAGTCCTTCGTCAGTATAGATAAGAGAGAGCATTTTGTATACGAGGTCGGCGGAAACTTTGGAGTTTGCTACCCACAGGGCGGAATCCTGGAAAGAAGGAGAATCATAATCTACCCCTTTATAGGTATTGGCAGGAACAGAAAGTTTGGTAAAATAGGGATATTTTTTATAGAATCCACTGGCCTGTGCATCTGCATCCAAATTTACCAGGGCAATGTCATTGGTCTGGGCAGCCATGATAACGGCGCCTGAAGGGAATGCTGTAAACAGCCAGAAAGCATCCAGTTGTTTGTTGCCAAAGGCCTGGGCCGCATCATTGTAACCCATGGCATTTCTTTCCATTTTATCCCAGACACCCATGTGGCTGAAAAAGAGTTCGCAATTGGCAAAGGCACCGGAACCGGCATTTCCCACACCCACTTTTTTGCCAACCAGATCCTTTACGCTTTTGATACCGGAACCGGCACGGACGACCAGTTGGGCGGGTGCGCCGTAGAGCCATGCAACAGCCAGAACATTTTCATATTTTTTGGTATCATTTTTCATCATACCATTGCGGCCCAGATAAACATGTCCGGAATAAACAACGCTCATCTGCTGTCTGCCGGCATTTGTTTTTCTTAAGTTTTCCACGGAACCGGCTGATGACTGGGCCTGTACCTTGAACTCAGATACGGCTTTCATGGGCTTGTATACCTGGATGGCATTGGCAACCACCTGAAATGTACCGCCGGCAGGTCCGCCGCCGAACACGATTCTTTCCTTGGCAAATGCTGACTGGCAGAATGCCATTGAAATGACTGCGATAAAACCGATGACTAATAAACGTTTGGCTTTCATACGATTCTCCTTTGATGGG
>PIVS01001081.1 GCA_003353855.1 Desulfobacteraceae bacterium | reverse complement strand
CTGAAATATTAACATCAACGGTTCTGCCCTTGCCAATACCAGACTCAAAAATTCCGGCCTGGATGCTGACCCCAAAGACCCCGGGGATGGATCCCATTATCCGGCTAAAAAGGGGAATCAACTCACGGGCTCGGGTTTCATGGATGCTGATCCCGCCAAAAAGCGTGATACGGTCCGCCCCGACATAAAACATATGTTTAATCTGGGGAAGGCCGTCCTTTCCGTCTTCCTTAAAATAGGGTTCGCTTTCTTTGTATATATATTTGCCTATACTTTTGAGTTTTTCCACGGAATAACCAGGCGGTGGAATGAGAATATTTAAAATAAGATTTCTATTACCCTGGGGCAGGTACTCGGCACTTGGCAGCAGCCTAAGGATCAGGCCAATGGAAAGACTGGTAAACAACAATATGGTTGCCAGCCGGGTAAAAACATTTTTTATGCACAAATTGCTCAATTTCATTATAATACCGGTTAGAAACGGGCCGACAAAGCTTTTTTGCAGCTTGTTGGTTTTGATCCCGGTATCCGCCCTGCCTCCCTTGGCCTTTTCCCTGTAAAAGAGATGAAACAGAGTGGGGATAACGCAAATGGAAACAATAAGGCTCAGGAAAATAGAAGAGGCAATGGCGATGGCGATGTCCCGAAACAACTGCCCTGCCTCTTCCTGGATAAAGATAACCGGTATAAAAACAGCCATGGTGGTGGCTGTGGAGGCAAGGACTGCCCCCCACACCTCTTTGGTGCCTTCATAGGCCGCATCAAAAGCAGTTTTACCACTTTT
>PIVS01001080.1 GCA_003353855.1 Desulfobacteraceae bacterium | reverse complement strand
AGCTGACCCTTTTCATCTGCCCAAAGACAGACCGATCAAAAGAGCGGTATCCGCTGCCCATGTTTGATGCGACCTTTATTGATTCGCCCATTGGCGCGCTTGCCAGGGTCAAGGGGGAAATCATACAAATGTCTAAATTTGCCCATATGAACTTGAAAAAAACCTCTTCCTGCCTCCAACAGAGGGATGACGACATTCTCGGAGAAAGAGATGCTGTGGAGGAGCATTTGGATTCTTCCCAAAAGGTTATCATCAAATACCTGACCACCATCTCCCAGGGGGAGATAAACACCCCCGAGGCAAAGGAAATCTCCGAAATGATGAGAATCGTCAACAACATAGAGCGGCTGGGCGATTCCATGGAAAATGTGTCTAAGATGCTGGAACGGATCTATGACAGTAAAATTGAATTCAGCAAGGAAGCCAAACAGGATTTGGTTGATATCTCCAACCAGGTGGATATATTTTTCGGGCTGGTAATCAATGAAATGAGCGAAACATCAGAGGGGTTTTATCAAAAAGCCCTGGCCCATGAAGATCTCATTGACCAGATGCGGGAGGATATGAGATATAAGCACATTGAGCGGTTGCGTGCCAATGATTGCTCAGTGGATGCGGGGGTGCTGTTTATTGCCATGGTATCCAATTATGAAAAAATGGGCGATTACTGCTATAATATTGCCACAGGGGTAAGCAGGATTATTTAACATGATAGTATTTGATCTTGAATGTCTGAACGGACACACATTTGAAGGATGGTTCGAGGACAAGAAAGATCTTGATA
>PIVS01000559.1 GCA_003353855.1 Desulfobacteraceae bacterium | reverse complement strand
GGGGGTTGTTCCTTCCCGGGAATTAACCTGCCTGATCAGCCGAACCGCCTTGGTACGTGATCCGTATGCCGGGTGGTGTGGGAGGGCTCCTCAGTGATGGGGAGTCCTATCCCGATTGAAAATCCTTCTCAAAAGATTAGCTTAACTTCAATTGTGATTTTATTTTCCCATTGCCTCCCGGACCGCCAGGACCACGTTTTCAGGACCAGGCTTAAAGATTTTCTCATGGGTGGGTGCTATGGGAACCGGACTCTGCGGGGCACCAACCCGCTTTACCGGACCTTTAAGCGCATCAAAGGCTTCTTCGGCCACCATGGCGGCCAGTTCCGCCCCAAACCCGCAGAAACGACAGGCTTCGTGCACCACAACCAACCGGCCTGTCCTGCGAACCGAGTCAAGAATACAGGCCTTGTCCAGGGGGACAAGGGACCGCAGATCAATCACCTCGCAGGAGATTCCCTGTTCATTCAATGGGGCAAGCGCCTTCATGACCGTGTACAGGGCAGCGCCATAGGCCACGATGGTGCAGTCCGTCCCCGGCCTAACCATCCGGGCTTTGCCCAGGGGTGTCCGAATGTCGCCAACAGGGACTTCACCGGACATTCGGTAAAGCATCATGTCCTCCACCACGATGACCGGATCCGGGTCAAATATGGCGCTGAGCAGCAACCCCTTGGCATCCTGTGGTGTGGACGGCCAGACTATTTTCAGACCGGGGCTGTGTGCGATCCAGGATTCAAGGTTATGAGAATGCTGACTGCCAGCACCAAAACCGACTCCGGCCTTGACCCTCACTGTCATGGGAAAGCTGGATTTGCCGCCGCTCATATAGCGCAGCTTTCCGGCATGGTTGACCAGCATGTCGCTTGCCAGGGTGATAAACGGAAAAAACATAATTTCCACTATCGGCCGCAGGCCCATACAGGAGGCCCCTACGGCAAGTCCGGCAATGGCAGCTTCGCTGACCGGTGTATCCTTTACCCGTCTTGAACCGAATTTTTCTAAAAGGCCGTGGGTAGCCATGTTGGGGTCCTGGTGGATGGAAACCCCCACGCCTTCACCGGCAATAAATACAGTTTCATCAATTTCCAGGGCAATTGTAAGGGCTTCGTTTAAAGCCTGCCCAAATGTTTTTTGACTCATGGCACGACTCCTTTCAGGTATTGAGAGGGTGAACAAATACATCGGTCAAGGCGGTTTCAGGACCGGGATAGGGACTTGCATCACCAAATGTCACGGCGGCCTCCACACGCGTTGTTGCTTCCTGGTCAATGGCCTCGATCTGATCGGTGTTGAGAATGCCGTCATCAAGGAGTTTTTTGCCGTACCGACGGATCGGACACTTTTTAGCCCAGATCGCAAGCTCCTTCGGGTCCACATAATGCTGCCGGTCCTGTTCACCATGGCCGCGCATGCGATAAGTCAATGTTTCCATAAAAGCGGGTCCGCTGCCGGAACGGCAGTGTTGAGTCAGCTTTCGGCTAAGATTGTAAACCGCCTCCACATCATTTCCGTCCACACTCTGACCAGGCATATTATATCCTTTGGCACGCAGGAAAATATTCGGGGTCGCGCAATGCTCTTCAGGCCGCTGTGCGCCAGCCCAGCAGTTGTTTTCACATACGAACAAAATCGGCAGATTCCATACGCCTGCCAGATTCATGGCTTCATGAACGCTCCCCTCGGCTGCCGCGCCATCGCCGAAAAAAACAACGGTAATTGCCTTGGAATCCTTGTACTGTTGGGCAAAGGCTGAGCCAATGGCCAGAGGTGGTCCTGCACCGACCACCGTGGATGTCATCAAAACGTTGACATCTGGAACTGCCAGATGCAGGGTGCCGGCCTTGCCGCCATTAACACCTGTGCCTTTGGCCATGATCTCCGCCATCAGGGAATTTAAGTTGGCACCCCTGGCAATGATATGACCATGGCTGCGATGGTTGCTGACAATGACGTCTTCCGGTTCAAGTGTTGAAACAATGCCTGTGGCAACCGCCTCCTGGCCGTTGGCCAAGATCTGCATACCCGGCAGCCGGCCGTCCTCCTGACTCAGTGCCACAATTTTTTCCTCGAATTTTCGGATCAGGACCATGCTTGAATAAAAATGTGTGGGAAGATCCTGGATGATTTTATTTTCTATCATAAACCCTCCTTGTGATTTAACGCCATTAATCGGCCGCGTGGCTTTTTGCGTCGGTTGCATTAGATTTGTTATGCTTTTTGCTCTTTAATTTTAATGGTTTAAAAGTAGGTTCGTAATATATGTTTTTACCTTTTATACTGCCTTCTCCTTTTTGGAAAATTGCTTGTTTCGGGCAATAATTAACACAACGCATGCATTGTTCACAGGTTTTTAACCATTTAGGTTTATTATCTACAATTTGTATGCTGGCTGTTGGACATATTTTTTCACACAACCCACACGAATCACACGTTTCATCCGTTCTATAATTTTTCCACATATTACTGACGCCTAACCATTTGAACGTATAATAATCTTTATAAAAACCAAATTTACCATATGTGGATGGATAATTAAAAGCATGATGGTCAAGCACACCATCTATAATATTTTGTGCTATTTTCTTTGCTTTAATTACGCCAGTGTTGATTATCAATTGCGCCTCTTCTTTTGATGGCGGGTTCATTGATATAGTCCAATTGTTAGGCATTTGAATGACTTTACTATAAGTTACATCAAGCCCTTTTCTTTTCAGAATTTTAGTGCTTTCCTCAACGGAAAAACCTGATTCGTCTATGTTACCTGCTGTAATCAATATAAAAGTATTTATTGGATTTTTAAATATAGGCAAATTTAATAAATATTTCCTACATATTCGTGGAATTCCAAACGCATAAACTGGAAAACAAAACCCAATTAAATCGGCGTCTTCGTTTATGTCAGATTTGTCTGTAATAGAAGAAAGTGTGGCTTTATTGCCGTTTTGAATAAAGATTTCTTTACACGTATCTATTATTTTATAAGAGTTGCCTGTTCCTGAAAAATATTTTAACTCGACATTCATAATTATTTTTTCTGTCTTTTCATCAAAGATTTAACCCGGGTTTCCGGATCATGAAACCGTTTGAAATAATGGGTCAGCGTGGTTACGCTGAATGTTGAGATCATTCAAACTTTTCACCTCAACAGGATTGAAATATCATTTTTCTATGGTAACCAGCCATATTGCAGTTAAAATATGTCAGAAAAAAATAATTTATGCAGACTGGCCGCAA
>PIVS01000558.1 GCA_003353855.1 Desulfobacteraceae bacterium | reverse complement strand
GCCTTTACAATGGGGGTAAAAAATTCAACCATGTTTTTATAACGTTCCTTTTGTTCGCCTTCGGGCAATTCCTGGGCCAGGTCAGCCCAGAATGCCGTGGTATAGACCAAAGAACGCATACCCTCAACGTTTGCTTTCATCCAGAGCAGCATCCGTCTTACATCGGGGTGATCGATTATTGGGACACTCCCCTCTTTTTTTCCGGTGAGGTCTTTGCCCTGGGGGCGGTTTTTGGTGTACTCCAGGGCATTGAGATAAGCGGTGCTGGCCAGGGCCATTCCGGAGGTGCCGGTGTTGATTCTGGATTGGTTCATCATCTGGAACATCTGGGCCAGTCCCATATTTTCTTTGCCGCAAAGATAGCCGATACACCCGTCATTGCCTCCAAAATTCAAAACAGCGGTTGGAGATGCATGGAGGCCGATCTTCTTTTCGATATTCCCGCAGATGACATCATTGGGCTCTCCTGGTGATCCATCATCATTCAGGCGCTTTTTCGGGACAATAAAAAGGGAAAGTCCCCGTATACCTTCAGGCGCTCCTTCAATTCGAGCCAGAACCAGATGAATGATATTATCTGTCAGATCATGGTCACCCCAGGAGATAAATATTTTGGTTCCCTTGATTTTGAATTGTTCTCCTGCAGGAAGGGCCGTTGTTTCGATGTCAGCCAAAAATGACCCTGCATTGGGTTCTGTCAGGCACATGGTGCCGGACCAGATACCCGTATACATCTTTTCAACATATTGCTCTTTCAGCTTTGTTGTGGCAAAACTTTCAATCAGGTGGGCGGCTCCATGGGTCAGACTTGCCAGCATGTTAAATGAATGACAGGCGCCATACATTATATCATTGATGACAATTCGCATCATATTCGGAAAGCCCTGTCCCCCGTGTTTCGGGTTTCTGGAAGCTGATATCCACCCCTGCTCGCCATATTGGGCAAAGGCTTTTTTAAATTCCTCAAGATGGGTCACCCTTCCATTCTCAAATTTTGCCCCCTTGCTGTCACCCAGCTCATTAAGGGGGTCAAGTATGCCCTTGGCAAATGTAATTGCCTCGGTGACCAGCATATCCAGTGTCTTTTCATTCAGATCATTATAATGATCCAGTGAGCACAGAGATCCATAATTCAGCTGTTCTTTCAGTATTAAAAAAATATCTTTTTGATTTATTTTAAAATGTCCCATAACCTTCCTTTGATTTTTATTGTTTTTTTAAGCCTGCATGGGCATTATTTTTAGACCGCTCCTTGATTTTTGCCCTGGCATCAATGGATTCCCGGGTCATCAGTAATTCTCCAAAGAACCTTCCTTCCTCACCAATGCGGTCAACAACCAATTGGTGGGTGGTCTGCTTTAATAATTGCTTTGTCAGCAAAAGCGCCTGCTGAGGTTTTTGGGCCATCTGTTCGGCTTTTTTTGCTGCATGGGTGATTACATTTGATGCCGCCTCGTTTACGATGCCCAGTTCAATGGCTTTTTTGGTGGTAAAAAAATCCCCCAGCATCATGGCTTCAGCGGCTCTTCTGTGTCCGGCTACTTTGGGGAGCATAAAAGTGGAGCCTGCTTCCGGGCATACGCCAAGATTTACAAAGGGCATGCGAAAGCGGGTGTCAGGTTCGGCATATACCAGATCACAATGCAGGAGCATGGTTACGCCTACTCCTATGGCAAGACCGGATACGGCAGCAACAATGGGCTTTTTAAAGTTTTCAATCTCATACAAAAATTGTACCCCCGGCGAAGGTACATTGGGATCTCGATTGTCAAATCCCTTTAAATCGTTGCCGGCGGAAAAGGCATCCCGGGTGCCATGGATCAAAACCGTCATGACATCTGGAGTTTTTCCGGCGTTTTCCAAAGCCATGCGAATGGCACCATACATGCCCTTTGTTAATGCATTTTTTTTGCTAGGGCGGTTAATGCCAATATGCATCACTTTGTTCTGAATATTGACATCAATGTGTTTGTCCTCAACCATTTGACAAGCTCCTTATTCGTCGGGTTCTCTCCAGGGCCACACCTAATTGCTGTGCTTTAAGGGCATATTTAACAGGTACCTTATGGATTATCTTTACGCCTGTTCAGCAGCCCATAGGGAAAGTGTTTTGTCCTGTTCGGCCAGCTGGGCAAGCAGGGCTGAGGGCTGCCAGAATTCTTTTCCGTGGATCTTGCGAAACTTGCAGATACCCTCATATATCTTTTTCATGCCAATTGTATCAGCCAGGTGCATGGGGCCGCCCATGTGGGCCGGAAATCCATACCCGAAAACGTATACCACATCGATATCGCTCGGGCGCTGTGCGATTCCCTCTTCAAGAATCTTTATGCCTTCATTGATCAGGGCATAAAGATGACGGGTTAAAATCTCTTCATCGCTGAGATTGCGGCGGATGACATTAACCTCCTTTGCCACATTTTCAATGACGGTAAGAACCCCTGGATCGGGTATGCGCCTGCGGGTTTGAGGGTCGTATCGGTAATATCCTGAACCTGATTTTTGGCCCAACCGTCCCATTTCGACCAGGGTGTCGGCAATTTTGTAGGTTCTGGGGTTTCCTTTTTCCCTGGCTGTTAACCCCTGGCGTGCCTGGTAGCCGATATCCAGGCCGGTCAGATCATTTACAGCCATGGGGCCCATTGCCATGCCAAAACTTTCCATGGTGTTATCGATTTGTTCCGGGGATCCTCCTTCGATCATGCACAGCTGCGCCTGTTTTACATATTGACGTATCATACGGTTGCCGATAAACCCGTAGCATACACCGGAAAGCACCGGCACCTTGCCGATTTTTCCGGCCATACCCATTGATGTGGCGATGACATCCTCCCGGGTTTTATCCGCTTTAACAATTTCCAAGAGTTTCATCACATTTGCCGGGCTGAAAAAGTGAAGACCAATGACATCCTCCGGGCGTTTGGTAACGTTGGCAATCTGGTTTATATCCAGGTAGGAGGTGTTGGTTGCAAGGATTGCTCCTTGTTTACACACTATATCCAGTGTTTTAAATACTTCCTTTTTGATCTCAATTTTTTCGAACACCGCCTCTATTACAAGATCTGCATCTGCAAGCATGCTGTAATCAGTGGTCCATTGGATCAAGTTTTGCCGCTGGGCAGCATCTTGTTTTGACAACTTTTTCTTTTTAACGGAAAGGTTATAGTTTTTGGAGACAATCTCTTTGCCCCGGACCAGGGCCTCTTCGCTTATTTCAAGCAGGGTGACCGGGATGCCTGC
>PIVS01000090.1 GCA_003353855.1 Desulfobacteraceae bacterium | reverse complement strand
AGTGTTTTTCGGTTCCGAACAGGTGGCATACCGCTCGTGCTTTACGATACCTGGAAGCTGGGCAACCATGGTGGTAAGAAATCGTTTAAACTCGATGGGTCCGGGGTCGACTTTCCCCAGACGGGCATAGGTATCCTGCATATCTCCAAGAAAATGTTTGATTCTGAAAAAGAAGACCAGGGCAACGCCCATGGACAGAGGGATAAAAATCATCTCGATCAGCAGTACCGGGGAAAAATATGCGAAAACAATATGATCTCCCCCGGGGGACAGGTTCATCAGGCCGGTGAGAAGCCCCATGGTCATGATAATCACGGCAGGAATAATAAAGAGCCACGGCAGTTTTCTGCGGTCGTTAAGTAGACCGTGCATGGCAGTTGGTTTTGAATATTCCCTTATGGATATCTTTTTCAATGCACTGAGCACATCGCCGGGCCTGGCATCTCGGGGGCAAAGCTGCGAGCAGTCCCCGCAATTGTAGCACAGCCAGATATCCGGGTTGGCAATACTGGCACTTTCCAGAATCAAAGCCCGGGTCTCGGCCTTTTGAACTTCCCGGCGATTTCCTTTTAGCTGGTCCATGTTATCCTTTTCAATAACATGGACTATTCAGCGAACACGTTCATTGAATGGACCATGTTAACATTATTGTCAAGGCGTTTTCGATCCGAAAGTTGACAAAAAACATCCCTTATCATAGGCTTTAGAAATGATATATCAGGATTCAGAAATGGGCGAAACAACACAAAAAAGAATAAGGGAACTTGAGGCAGCACGCAATATTGCGGAGCAAAAATATTCCCTGATTACCAACGCAACCATTGATGCCATCATCATGATCACACCACAGGGTACCATATCCTTCTGGAACCCTGCAGCAGAAAAAATATTCGGCTATAAAAAACAGGAGGTTATTGGTGAAGATCTTCACTTGATCATTGCTCCCCTAAAATATCATCATCGATATAAGGAAGGGTTTAAGGTTTTCAAAGCAGCAGGTAAAGGGCCGCTCATTAACAAAATGATCGAACTTTCGGCCATTAAAAAGGATGGAACCCAGTTTCCCATAAGCTTATCCTTGTCAGCTACCAAGGCCGCTGGTGAATGGGTAAGTATTGGAATTGTGCGGGATATCACCCGGAGAAAAAATGACGAAAAAGCATTGAAAAATGCCCACATCATCCTTGAGAAAACAGTGGAACAAAGAACTGCGCAGCTTAAAAAAGCAAACAATGAGTTGTCCGAGGCAAATGTTGCATTAAAAGTGCTGTTAAAAAAGAGTGGTGAGCAAAACACAGACATTGAAGAAAAGGTTCTGAACAATATTGACAACCTTGTTTTACCCTATCTTGAAGAGTTGATCTCCAAATTAAAAAATGAAACCAACCAGCATATTTGTAAAACCATTAAAAAAAACCTGGAGCATGTGACATCATCTTTCAGTCCAGATCTCATTTTAAAATATCGCAATCTTTCCTCCAGGGAAATACAGGTGGCTGATCTCATACGCCACGGTAAGTCCACAAAGGAGATGGCAGCGTTTTTGAATGTTTCCATCCATACAATCGAAACATACCGGGGCAACCTGAGAAAAAAACTGGGTCTGAAAAATAAAAAAATAAATTTAAAATCGTTTTTAAAATCAGGTTAAAAGCAACCACTTTGCATCCCTGGTTTATCGTCTTTCTTTCCTTATTGTAAGTTTTCTCCAATTTATTAAAATTAATTCTCAACAACTATGTGTCACAGCGCATTTAATTTGAACGGTGTTCGAGGAGAATTAAGATGGCAAAAAAAGATCTGGATATTACTGAGTTGTCAATATGGAATGATGCAACAAAGATGCTGGCCAAGGCCAAAGAAGATGGCATTGAGACAGCCTGGGACCGTTTGCAGCAGCAGACCCCCCATTGTCAATTTGGCGAAAGCGGCATCTGCTGCAGGATTTGCACCATGGGCCCCTGCAGGATCACTTCAAAAAGTCCGTTGGGTGTCTGCGGTGCCAATGCAGATGTCATCGTGGCCAGAAATTTTGGCCGGTTTATTACCGGTGGTGCAGCAGGGCATTCCGATCACGGCCGGGATTGTATTGAGGCATTGGAGGCCGTTGCCCAAAACAAGGCGCCGGGGTATACGATTAAAGATGAAGCCAAACTTTTCCGTATTTCCGACGAACTGGGTATCCCAACGGATGGCCGAAATGCCCTGGCGGTGGCAAAGGATCTGGCCTTGGAATTTTTTGAAGATTATGGCACAAAAAAAGGGCGGCTGGCATTTATTAACCGGGTACCGGAAAAGCAGCAGCACTTGTGGAAGGAACTTGGAATCATGCCCCGGGGGGTGGACCGGGAAATTGCTGAAATGATGCACCGCACCCATATGGGGTGTGATAATGATGCGGCAAATACCATGCTTCATGCTGCCCGTGTTTCCTTAGCCGATGGCTGGGCCGGCTCCATGATTGCCACAGAAATATCCGATATCCTGTTTGGTACACCAACTCCGCGAAAGGCCACCGTTAACCTGGGTGTGATAAAAGAGGATCAAGTCAATATCCTTGTCCATGGGCATAATCCCATTGTTTCAGAGAAAATTCTAGAGGCGGTGAATGATCCGGAGTTGATTGCCTTTGCACGGGAAAAAGGAGCAGCCGGGATTAATATTGCCGGCCTATGCTGTACCGGTAATGAAGTAATGGCACGACAGGGGATACCCATGGCAGGCAATCACCTGATGACAGAATTGTCCATTGTCACAGGGGCGGTTGAGCTCATCGTGGTTGATTATCAATGCATTATGCCAAGTCTTGTCCAGGTGGGCGCCTGTTATCACACCCAGATGGTCACCACATCCGATAAAGCAAAATTTACAGGTGCCCAGCACGTAAAATTTGAGATGCACAATGGGTTGGACCAGGCAAAACGTGTCGTCCGCATGGCCATAGAGCGGTTTGGATATCGTGATGCATCAAGGGTCCACATACCCTGCGCTCCGGTTGATATGGTTACCGGCTTTTCAAATGAAGCCCTTCTGTCCGCACTGGGCGGCTCCTTTGATCCGCTGCTGGATGCCATAAAAGCAGGTAAAATAAGAGGTGTTGTGGGAATTGTCGGTTGTAATAATCCAAAGTACAAACATGATCATTGCAATGTAAATCTTGCCCGTGAATTGATAAAAAAAGATATACTGGTTTTGGTGACCGGTTGTGTCACCACGGCTGTTGGTAAGGCCGGGTTATTGGTTCCCGATGCCATAAGTCAGGCTGGCCCGGGATTAAAAAAGATCTGTGGGGCTTTATCCATTCCCCCGGTTCTGCACATGGGCAGTTGCGTGGACAATGCCCGTATCATGCAATTGTGTGCGTTGCTGGCCAACAAGCTGGGCGTTTCCATGGCAGATCTTCCGGTGGTTGCTTCATCACCGGAATGGTATTCTGAAAAAGCTGCCACCATAGGCACCTATGCCGTTGCTTCGGGTATCACCACCCACCTGGGACATCCGCCGAATATTACGGGTTCAAAACTTGTCACAGATCTTGCAGTTTCCGGGTTGAATGATCTGGTTGGCGGTTGCTTTTTGATCGAACCGGATCCCTTTAAAGCGGCTGCTGTTATTGACGAGCGAATTATAAGTAAAAGAAAGGCCCTGGGATTAACTGCCTGAGTCTGTGCACCATTCAGCGGTGCATCCCGTGGGATGTCCCTGCTGAATGGTGCAAAAGGTTCTTTTCCATTTCATGCTTGAAAAATTCGACCTTATGAACCTTCAAGTTTGAATAAATTAAATTATGAATTAGTTGTTCGGCTTATAGGGTTGTGGGAAAACGGTATGTTTAAAGTTTTAAGGACCCTGGAAAAAAAGCCCCCTTCCGGCGAGCACCACCAAAAATGGCGGCATCAGCTGGGAAATACCAATTTAGGCGACGGGAAATAATTATAGGGGTTCTGTTTCAATCACTTTTCCAAGATTGGCAGCAACGGCAGAAAGCCGGTCGTCAATTTCCATCAAGGATTCTTTGCCCCGGAAAGTTATATAGTTTTTTGTTTTTGGTATGGCTCTTTCTTTTCTTAAAGCTTCCTGGCGCAAAGCAGGAAACCCGGCTAAAATTTTCATAAAGACCGCCCCAGGTCTAACCCAAATATTTACAATATTTAAGGGCTTGTTCTTCTGTCATGGCTAAAGCTCTATCCCATAAATCTTTGGCCGTTTCAACTCATTGCGACCCATTCAATCAATGGAGTTACAAATGATATGATTGGGGTTCGACTATTTTGTTTTCAGCGACAGCGTCAGGGGATGTTTCCATTGGGGATGGCCCATGACACAAGAATTAAAACCGCCGTGGCAATGAGTGGATGGACCGATATACAAAATTTGCTCTGGAGCAATGAGACCCCCGCCATAATGGGGATCAATGCATTGTTGTCATCGGGAATTTTGACCGGGCGAACAGATCCTGTTCTCAAAGAGATGCTGGATAATTTAATAAATTATGAAAACATAGAAGAATCTTTAATCTGGGCTGGGCAACGTTCCGTAATCAATTATCTGGAAGATTGCAACTCACATTTCGCACTATGAACTGACATTTTTAGTTATTATCTTGCCACTTGAAATTTTCATCAGGCAGGCTTAAATTGCCACCATCGATCTTTGACATTGCGATAGGCAATATCAGGCACACCGAGCAAATGAAGTATGTTGCTGTGAAGTTCCGTAAGCCCATTAATAGAAAATGATAAAATTATCTTCTGCCGTGAGATTATCGGTAAATGCACATTCCGGAAAAAATTGTTCAAGTTGTTCCAAGTCGGTGTCCGGGTTTTTATTTTACTTGGAAGTATAGAAAGTTTTTCAATGTTCTCCTGTTTCATATTCTTCCTAGGATTTCTCTCAATCAAGCCAACTATCATCAGCGCAACAAAATATAAAAATAACATGGCTTCAATACGTTTGGGAGATTCCAAAAATACAGGGGCTACTTTAAGAATAGATTTGGCTGTATGCATTCTTTTTTCAAGGTATGGCTGATTTTTATACTTTTTTAAAACATCTGCCGCATCAATTGAACTATTGTTCGGTTGCTGATCGAAGAGCGGTATACCTGGCCGGTACATACCGTTTTGTTGGTAGGGGGTGGCGGTAGCCACCTCCTACCAGATATTAAATTGGCAGCTTCATAAGCGTTTAGGTTCGTTTGAATAAATAAGGAGTGCTGTCCCGGCAGATAACCGGAACAGTATCTTAATCAATTATCGACAACCGTGATGCCTTCCAGCTTCCAGTCGTTGGTCCTGGCCGGTCTTGCCCAGGTCCATTCTTCATCAAATTTAACAGGATGGGTCATGCTTCCGTCCACCAGGTCCCCTGTTGTCTCATCCACTGTATAATCAAGCAGATTTGCAGAGAACCCAACGGTGACAAAGTCTTCAGTACCGGTATTACCTGCGGCAACGAAATCGGCCTTCCTGACAGCAATGCTTTCCAACTTGTTGATGATTCCCTTTTCACGCATCTGTGCAAACTGCACCTCGTACTCCGAGGCCAGCTGTTCACCCAACAGATTACGATAAGAATCCAGATCTCGGCGCATCCAGCCGGCCTGCACCTGGAAGAACGCGTCCGAAGCAATCTCCAGAAATTGTGCTGCATCAAAAGCACTGTCTGTCTGGCGAATCTCATTGAGTCCTTCCTCCACTGCCTGGGGAGAGCCATGAACTGGCGGAACATTGGAAATATTTCCACCGATACCCTGACCGAAAGCCCCGTCCTGCCCGGGGGCGGAAAATCCTCCAGGCTGCCCGGAACCCTCCTGCCGGGATTTGGCAAATTTACGAAACAAAAAAAATCCTAACGCTGCTAACAACAGGATGGGCAGAATTCCCATACCGCTACCTTCTCCGCCAAATATGGATCCAAAAAGCATACCGCCGATGGCTCCCCCCAGGAGACCTCCGGCAAGTCCGCTGGCAAAACCACCGCTTTTCTTTTGCTGAAGGTTAGCAGTATTCTGGGCCGGCACTTTTTTCGGCACTGATTTAAAGGACTTACCTCCTCTTCTTGAGCGGGCATCAGCTGTATCTGCAATCAAGCAGCCCTCCACCAGAAAAAGTGTGAATAATACAGCGAAAACAGGTGCAATCTTTCTACATAAGGTCAACATTTTTTCATCCATACATAATTAATTAATATTTATTTCCCATAACTAAACCGGCAGATTCTATCCCTGCCGGTCACCGTAACCATCGAAGCTACCCAAAATTGTCTTATCTTAATTCGACCATGTTCTCCATCAACAGTCTCATGAAAATTATAGGATAGATCTTTAAAATTGTTTTTCAGGTATCCATAAGCAAACTTTATGAGGCAAACTTTATGCTATATTTCATTTTTTCCGGTTAAGATTATACGATTGCCGCCATCTCAGGGTAGCGGCAGGTTTTTTTTTAAAAATGAACTCCTGAAATTCACATTGAAGAAAAAAAACGAGGTGATTTTCCCAACCAGAGGAAAAAGTACTCGATTTTGAATAGTCAAATTCTTACCCCTCTTTTTTAGACAGAAGCCAGAATAAAAAATCCAATGACACCTTTAGGT
Organism: Desulfobacteraceae bacterium; assembly: GCA_003353855.1. Lineage (GTDB taxonomy): Bacteria > Desulfobacterota > Desulfobacteria > Desulfobacterales > Desulfobacteraceae > NBML01. Next base: position 6,999 of record PIVS01000090.1, on the reverse strand, counting down.
GCATGGTTCTGCTCTGGGGCAAAAGTTACAATTGGATCTAAAAAATAGCCTGCTGTGATTAATATGCCGCCAGCAGGAATGATGGGCCATAAAGACTTTAAACCGTCCGTTTCACCGTCTTCAACATTTTTGATTTCTTCTTCAGGCCGTCTAATAAACAAGAATATGGTTAACAAACTTGCCGTTATGAGCCAATACAGATGATCTTGAATTTGGATGGCATAAAAGCCTACGGCTAAAAGACCGACAACCAAACATACAAGTTCCGGTCCGTTAATAATGAAACCGGTTATCGTACCGATGCCTTTAACATTCCCAAGCGTATCGATGATGATCTCAATGGACAACCCGATAAACATCATGGCCAGGACGATGCCGCTGGCAGCCATTAGAGATTTGTTTAAATTGCAATTGAACACCAGCGCATATCCGCAGAAAAAAGCCACAACTAAAGTCCAGCAAATGATATCGAGCCGGTTTATTGAGTTCTTTAATATATTTTCCATTTATTTTCAGCCAATTTTAGATTTTAGCATATTAACAGGTCATGCTGTTCTTTGAAAAATATATGGCTCTGCCTGAGTTTATAATGGCGAGAACAGCGACTCCCACATCACCGAATACCGCTATCCACAGATTGGCTATGCCCATAACGCCAAGAATCATGATTACGGCTTTCACACATAGGGCCAAAACAATATTCTGCCAGATGATCCGGCTTGTAAATCTCGATATCCGGATAACTTCAGCAACTTTCGTGATTTCATCGGTCATCAGAACAACATCTGCGGCCTCAATGGCAATGTCCGATCCAAGGCCACCCATGGCAATACCGACATCGGCTCTGCTCAGAACCGGGGCATCGTTGATCCCGTCTCCCACAAACACCACATGTTTATTTGCAGTATTTTCGATGACTTTCTCGAGCTTATTCACTTTTTCATGTGGAAGCAGCTGAGAATACACTTGGGTGATGCCCAGTTTTGCGGCGGTATCTTGTGCAATCTTATCCTTGTCTCCGGTGAGCATAACCACCTGCTTAACTCCGGCGTCCTTAAGTTCCTGAATCCCCCTGGCCGCCCCTTCCTTCATCTCATCCGTGATCGATAGGATTCCGATAATAACCTTGTTTTCTGCGACAAACAAAATTGTTCCCTGCTGGTTGTGATCGGTAGTCTCTATCCCGTATTCAGCCATCATGGATTGGTTTCCGATGATCACATGTCTGCTCCGGTATGTTCCCTCAACACCCTTTCCGGGCAACTCTTTTATATCCTGAACATCACCTTCATCAATTATCCCTGAATATTTATCTGAAATCGCCTTTGCAATGGGATGATTCGAGAATCGTTCCAGGTGAGCACAGATACATAATATCTCGTCATTTGTATAACAGTTCAGAGCCTCAATGTGGTTTATCTTAAAATTCCCTTTGGTCAGAGTTCCGGTTTTATCAAATACAACGGCTCCCACATTCTTCAGAACCTCTATATAGTTGCCGCCCTTGATCAAAATCCCAGCTTTAGCGGCACCACCAATACCGCCAAAATATCCAAGTGGCACCGATATGACCAATGCACACGGGCAGGATACCACTAGAAAAATCGCTGCACGATAGATCCATTTGGAAAAGGGTTCAGCCATTAGAAACGGGGGGAACACTGCTATCAAAACGGCTGCTAGGACCACAATGGGCGTGTACACCTTTGCAAACCTAGTGATGAATTTTTCGGTTTTTGCTTTGTTCTGATTCGTTTTTTCCACCAACTCAAGAATTTTTGATACCGTGGAGTTTTTATAATCTTTTTCCACCCTGATCTCGATTACGGCCGAAAGGTTGATGGAACCGCTGTATACGACCGAATCCATCTCAACGGCTGCAGGCATGGATTCACCAGTAATCGCTGATGTATCCAGACTGCTGATTCCCGATAGCACGGTTCCGTCCAGAGGTATTTTTTCACCTGCTTTTACAACGATAATGTCACCGATGTTGACATCCTCCGGAGTTACTTTTTTTACACCAAAGGGTGTCTTTATATTTGCAAATATAGGTTTTATGTCCAGGAGTGCCGAGATCGATTTTTTGGATTTGTTCAGTGCATAATGCTCAGCCATCTGCCCTAGTTGGTAAAATAGCATAACGGCAACAGCTTCGGCATATTCACCAATGGCAAATGCAACGATTGATGCAATTCCCATCAGGAAATTTTCATCCAGCATTCTGCCTTTAACCACACTTTTCACTGCATCCGCCAGAACGTTCCTTGCAATCAGAATATAGGCAAAGGCAAACACAAGAAACCTCGGCTGATTCTCAAAGCCCGAGATCAACCCATAGAAAAATACAATAAAGGATAATCCTAACTGCCAGTTTTCTTTACCATAATGGATACACTTTTCGATTCCACTTCGCCTTGCGTCTTCAAAGGCCATTGTATCGGTTTTCGGAGTGGCGCAAGCAGAGCCTCCACAGTCGCAACCAATACCGTCTAAAGCTGACAGACCTCCGTGGGTACCTAAATGATCATGGTTGTGAACCGGTTTAAAAATATCGCTGGTCACATTATCCTGGCAGCCATTACATCCGCATTCGTTTGATAGTGATTTTTCCAAATTTTTGTCCAACATATAATTTATCACTTTTCTTTAAGGTGTTCCAAACCCATTTTATAAATCTCCATCACATGAATATCATCCAGGGAATAAAATGTATATTTCCCTTCTTTTCGAGCCTTAACCAGTCGATTTGCTTTCAAAACTCTCAACTGATGTGAAATGGATGATTGTGTCAGGTTAAGCAAATCAGCGATACTCCCAACGCACATCTCCCCATTGAACAGGGCGCAAATAATTTTTATCCGCGTGCTGTCTCCAAATACTTTAAAAAAATCCGCCAGGTAAAAAAGCGTGTCATCATCCGGCATATCTTTTTTGATGTCATCCAGTCCTTCATGCTTATCCAGGCCGCAACAATGTTCATCTTTCATAAATATCCTTTCAACAATATCATACATGAGCATTTGTTCACATGACGAGCCTGTATATCATTTTTTAGATTCCCAAGTCAATGACTTTTGATACTTTTTCAATCCAACTTATAAGTTTTGGGTTGAATTTCCCAAATTATTATCGTTTTCATGGCTTGCAGCCCCCCCTCTTTTTTCGATTGGGGAGTATTTGAGGAAGAGCAGTTTTCACACAGTGAGAACCTGGAAGAGTTCAATCGTACGTTCAATTAAATAAAGACCCAAGGCAATCGATGTAAGGAAATCACCCATAAACCATTGAGTTTTGCAAGAAAAACAGAATCAAATAATCAGGAAATCTCCGTCAATGAACTGATTGATCTGACCAAACAAAGAACCAAGTATAATAATGTTCGTATAGAAACCGCCATTGGTCCGGATTTCAGATTCAGGCCCCGGAATTCCCCAGTCCAATATAGACAGGATTTTTGATACATATTTTACAAGCAAATCAGTTGGAAAGGGAACAGGACTTGGACTGTCAATTTGCGACGCAATTATTAAAAAAAATGGGTGGCAAATTAGATGATAAAGCTAACGTGAGGGGGGATGCGTCGGTGAAAGTGGAATAGCATTCAAAAAGAATCTCACCCGGAAAGGCAAGTGTTGTTGTCGAAACATCCATTGAGGGCGTTTGGAAAAAAGAGGGCCGGAAGCAGCTTGTTGTAAAAATTGCTGACGGCAAAGGCATTATTGTCAGTGGTGGTGAAAAATATAAACTCCCGGGTAAATGTGTATTAAAAAACATCAAAAAAAAGGGTGATAGCTATACGGCTGACTGGACTCTTTTTAAAAAAGGGAAAGTTGTAAAATGGGTTAAATCAGCCCTTGGTCTGAATGGAAATATCTTGATGGAGATAAGTGACGGTTTTCAGGGGGAAAAACTTTTTTATAGGAAGGTTAGTTCAAAATAACAGTCTTCTTAAGTGCTGTTTTTAATATGATGTTAGGAAATGGATTGTTTTTTATGGGTAGCTGTAACTGGATAGCAATTTTTGTTTACAGGTTAAACCGGCTACTCATATTACCTTTAGATACCGAAAACAGGAAATATTACTTATCAGATAAAATAAAAATATCCTTGCCGTTTACTTAAAATACCTGATAGTCATAATTCTGGATAAAGAACGAAACACGATACCTTAAATTATACTGGCAGGTGAAAAGTATGACAATAGAACCGTTTAAGAGATCCGATTTCCGATATATCGATGCGCACACGCATTTTTTTCCCGAAAAACTCTTCAAAGCAATCTGGTCATACTGGGATCGGGTCTATATCCCTTTTTTTCCGACCTGGAAGAATATTTATGAATGGCCTGCCAGTGAACTGACAGCCTTTATAGAGAATGAGGGCACTCAATATTATACAACTCTGAATTATGCCCATAAACCCGGACTGGCAGCAAATTTAAATGACTGGACCTTTGAGTTCTGCAAGACCAATCCAAACGCCATCCCCTTCGGAACAGCACATCCCGGGGATGATGACTTTTTGGAATATGCAGAAAAAGCCTTAACAGAATATCAGTTCAGAGGCCTGAAACTTCAGCTGATGGTGACTGATTTCTTTATTCATGATAAGCGCCTTGATCCGCTTCATAAAATGATGAAAGACCTGGACAAGGTTCTTATTGTTCATGCCGGAACAGCTCCGGGAATTGATCAGCAGCCTGTCCCCGGCGCTAAAGTCGGTGTGGATGCCTTTAAGACATACCTTGATAAATTCCCCGATAACAAGGTCATCGTTGCCCATATGGGCGGGTATGAATATGAGAAATTTTTTAAAATCGTAGAACAAAGCCCCAATATCTATCTCGATACAGCCATGGTCTGGCCACCACCGGAATCAGAACTCTTTCCCGAAGAAGACGCTCCGGGAAGAATCCTTGGCGATGAGCGGGTCCTTTCATTTATGGAATCTTGCAGCAACAGGATTCTCTTTGGCAGCGACTATCCGTTTATTCCGTTCAGCTATGGAAGTCAGATAGATGAACTCCTGAAACTGCAGCTGTCTAAAGGTGCGTTTGAGAATATTTTTTATAATAATGCTAAGGGGTTATTCGATTTATAGAATTGGTTTTTATTTGCCACAGACCGACAAACACAGACAATGACCGCCTTCGTGTCTCCAGAGGGCGCAGCGAACTGGTGGTTAATAAACTAATCACAGAAGTAAACCACACGCATGCGTTGCATGCTTAAGGCACGGAGTTAATCCGTTGAAAGTCAAGAGGGAATTAACAACTTATACCCTTGCATTTCAGCACCCTGGATGGCTTCGAAAATAACTCTGATATATGGCATTGCAAGTCACGAGGATTAACCCCTTTTGTTAATACGGAACGTATTTAAAATCTTACCCAAACATATTGAACAATATCAAAGAAGCAATGCATCTGGATCATTGTCAGATTGGTTTGTGAGAATACCCTGTGAATCGTTGTTGATATTCTTTAGGTCTTAAGCCGGTCAGCCTGATGAATATTTTCCTGAAAAATGAAATGTCTTCATACCCGACCTGATAGGTAATTTCATTGAAGGTCTGGGTTCCCACTCCTGAGCTTCAACAATCAGAGAATCTTCGTGGTCTTTTGATACAAAATAACAATCATAAGGAGTTTGCCTTTCTCTTCCCATATCCGAAACCATCGTTTTTGCAGATTCAACTGCTGCCTTTCGACCACAAAACTTTTCCACCAGGTAAAGGGAAAGATCCATTCCTGCATTCACACCTGCCGAACAATAGAGACGACCATGGTCAATGTACATCTTATCCTGTTCTAACGATACTTGCGGAATATATCTGTGAACCCCCAGTGCAGATACTGGCGACATGGGCACCTTGATCGTAATGATGACGTATCCAGGGAACCAGCTCAGGATTTTTTCATAAATTTTTAAAAAATATGCTGAATTCAAAGAGATGCTGGATTATTTTGCATCGGAAAATTGTAAGGGTTGCCGCAACGAGCAGTGTAAGCTGTTTAAAGACTGTGGAGTGCGCGGATGTCATCAGGAAAAGCAGATCGATTTTTGCTATCAATGTGATCAATTTTCCTGTGATAAAATCAACTTTGATCCAGGACTTTATAAAGGATGGGTGGCAATAAACGAAATAATCCAAAAAAAGGGAATAGAGGAATATTACGAAAAGGCCAGAACTCGTCCAAGGTATGCGTAGCATCATCTTATGGCACCCCGGCAGGTTCTTTGTTGCGATACTGCCGGGGCTAGTGTTACATTAAATGGAAAAGATGTGATTGCAGCGCAGGCAATCATATTGCCAGGTATATTCCAAAAAGCAAAAAGGGAATATAATCTTGGAGCCTATTTAGCTTGCCTTAGTGAAAAAGGACAATTCATGTTTGGCGGTTCAATAATGGTTTCAAAAAAAGAATTGAAAAAACGGCTTTCACCTTTCTGGGCAGATCGGAGAACCAGCCATATAAATACCCGTCCATCCTTCCGGGAAGAATTAAATGGTAATTTTTTTGATGGAATATTTTATAATCTTGTTATTACGGTGAAAAATGACAAGGCAAAACCTATCGTAATATTTGTAACTCCTAATTATACGGTGGAAAACAAAATTATTCCTCGATTTTCGAAAACATAACGGCTCTTGGCAGATCAGCCGCCTTGAATGGGATATGGGATATATATCTCAGCCGACACTTATCGCTACAGAATGCAGCCTGATATAACCTGTGGGCTGACTTCCCTATTTTTTCGATATGGTTTCGTGCATAGGGGCTTCCCACCAGGGGGATCCCAGGGTGTTAAAATCAACGGTTTGGCCTGCCATGGGGGTGGCAATGGTTACGCCGGATGCATCCGCCGCTGTTTTTAGCCGCGTCATGGGATCGTACCAGGGGTGGAGGGCCAGGTTAAAGGTTCCCCAGTGAATGGGATGAAGAATTCCGCCCCCAAGATCCTGATGGGCCTTTACCGTTTCTTCGGGATACAT
>PIVS01001079.1 GCA_003353855.1 Desulfobacteraceae bacterium | reverse complement strand
GCCGGGCAGCTTGGAATCAATACAACTTCCTTTATCGCCATTGTGGGTGCGGCCGGCCTTGCCATTGGCCTTGCCCTGAAGGACTCTTTGTCCAATTTTTCCTCCGGGGTTATGCTGATCCTGTTCCGGCCCTTTAGGGTCGGGGATTTTGCCACGGTGGGCGGAGTCACAGGGAATGTCATGAGCATCGATATTTTCAACACCACCCTGAACACCCCGGACAATCAGAGGGTGATAGTCCCCAATGCAAATATCACCAATGATGTGATCACCAATGTCACTGCCAATGATACCCGCCGGGTGGACCTTACCATCGGTATCGGGTATGGGGATGATATTTTAAAGGCCAAGCAGGTTCTGGCCAAGATCATTAAGGCGGAAGAACGGGTACTTGAAACCCCTGCCCCGAACATTGCCGTGTCTGAACTTGCAGACTCCAGTGTAAATTTTGTGGTCCGGCCCTGGGTAAAAACCGAAGACTATCGGACGGTCTATTTTGATCTGATGGAAAAGATAAAACTCACCTTTGACAAGGAAGGGATCAGCATCCCCTTTCCCCAGCAGGATGTTCATCTTTTCCAGGAGAAAACAGACACCAACGCCTAATTGAAATTCACAAAAGACTTTTGACATTAGAAATGGAAACCAGACCATGCCGAAAACGAGTAAACCTGAAATAAGCATGGCCGTAACCCCATTCATCCAACCGGTTATAAATGGCATACTCATCGGTGTAGACCAATGTTCCAGGTTGTATAGTGGCCTTTATCAGAGGCTCGATGGTGA
>PIVS01001078.1 GCA_003353855.1 Desulfobacteraceae bacterium | reverse complement strand
ATGAAGAAATTGAGTTTTATTCTTCTAATACTAATTTTTGCTTTAACCTCAATCGCTACTGCTTCAGACAACGAACTTGTGGTTTACAGTGCCAGAAAAGAACACCTTATCAAGGACCTGTTTGAAAAATATGAAAAAGAACACAATGTTAAAATAAAATATATAACCGGAAAGGCAGCTGTACTTCTACAGAGAATTCTTTCAGAAGGTAACAGCACAGATGCTGATATTCTTTTAACCGTTGATGCCGGAAATCTCTGGCATGCCGCCCAGAAAGGAATCCTTTCGCCCGTAAATTCACCAATTCTCGAAAAAAACATCCCTTCTCATTACAAAGATCCGAATAATCTCTGGTTTGGATTATCCGTACGGGCAAGAACTATTGTTTATAATACAGACAAGGTCAAAAAAGTAGACTTAGCCTCTTATGAGGATCTGGCTGGTGATGCATGGAAAGACCGCCTTTTACTAAGAACTTCCAAAAAAGTATATAATCAGTCTCTGGTTGCCATGTTGATTGCGACCCTTGGTGAAGACAAGGCAAAAAAGGTTGTAAAAGGATGGGTGAACAACCTTGCAGCGCCCCCCTATTCAAGCGATACAAAAGTTCTTGAAGCCATTGCTGCCGGTCAAGGCGATGTAGGCGTTGTTAATACCTATTACTATGGCAGATTGATGAAAAAGAATCCTGAATTGCCTTTGGGAATCTTCTGGGCAGATCAGAGTGAAAACGGTGTACATGTCAATGTATCCGGAGCCGGTATTTTAAAACACTCAAAGAATAAAG
>PIVS01000089.1 GCA_003353855.1 Desulfobacteraceae bacterium | reverse complement strand
ACAAGCGTATTACCATCATTGACAAGGCCATGGTGGTTGGCGGCGGTATTGCCGGTATGACGGCTGCCAAAGGTCTGGCAGACCAGGGATTTCATGTGACCCTGGTTGAAAAAGAAGAAGGCTTGGGCGGCCTTGGCGGAACCCTCCATCACACCATTGAAGGGGATGATGTCAGGGCCTATGTCGCTGACCTTGCCAATTATGTGGAAAATCATGACCATATTGAGGTTTTAAAACAGGCATTAATTGTCGGGTTTACCGGTTACAAAGGCAATTTTAACACCGAAGTTCTCATCGGCCCTTCCATGAAGCAAAAGAAGATTGACCATGGGGTGATGATTGTTGCAACCGGTGCCACTGAATACAAACCCACGGAATTTGGCTACAAAGAGAGTGAAGCCGTGGTAACTCAGCTGGAACTTGCGGACATGATTGAAACGGACTCTTTTGAAACGGGCGGGCTGAAAGATTTGGACCGGGTGATCATGATCCAATGCGTGGGATCCAGAAATGAAGACAACCCTAATTGCTCAAGAATCTGTTGCCAAAATGCCGTGAAAAATGCCATTGCCATCAAGGAAAAAAGTCCTAGCACCGATGTGTTCATTCTTTATAGAGACATGAGAATGTACAGCATGCTGGAGGAATTTTATACCAAGGCCAGGAACATGGGCGTGATTTTTTCCAGGTATGACAAGGAGAATCCGCCGACGGTTGAAAAAGGGGACGGCAACAAAATGAGTGTTACCTTCAGGGATCATGTGCTGGGTCAAAAGCTTGAAGCCAGTGCCGACCTTGTGGTCTTAAGCGCTGGTGTTGCAGCCGCTGATACGGAAGAGCTTTCCAGTATCCTGAAAACCCAGCGGAGCCCCGAAGGCTTTTTCATGGAGGCCCATGTTAAGCTCCGTCCGGTGGATGCCGGCACCGAGGGTGTCTTCATCTGCGGAACGGCCCATGGACCCAAGTTGATAACAGAAACCATTGCCCAGGCAATGGCAGCTGCCTCCAGGGCCACCACCTATCTGGCCCAGGAATATTTGACCCTGTCTGCGGTGACAGCGGAAGTGAACCAGGCAAATTGCGCATCCTGTCTGGTCTGTGTTAGGTCTTGTCCCTACGATGTGCCGGTGATCAATGAGATGGGAGTTTCCTACATCGATCCGGCCCTTTGCCAGGGATGCGGGGTGTGTGCTTCGGAATGCCCGGCAAAAACCATAAAATTGAATTGGTATGAAGATGATTCATTGCTTAGCAAGGTGGACGCTTTGCTGGAGGGGGTACTATGACAACTGATTTTCAGCCGGTGATACTGGCATTCTGCTGTAACTTCTGAGGGTATTCAGCTGCGGACCTGGCAGGTTCCATGAGATTGAAGATCCCGACAAATTTTAGAATTATTCGCCTTCCCTGCACGGGTAAAATTGATATTATTCATATCCTGAGAGCCTTTGAAAAAGGGGCGGACGGCCTCTATGTGGTGGGTTGTATGGAAGGTGATTGTCATTTTAATCAAGGCAATTTCAGGGCAAGAAAACGAGTTGAACAGGCGGCAAAAATTCTGGACCAGGTGGGAGTTGGCGCAGAGCGGGTGAGAATGTATAACTTGTCCTCGGGTGAAGGTCCCCTGTTTGCCCAGTATTCCATTGAAATGGTCAACAAGATAAAAGAGCTTGGCCCCAGCCCCGTTCGGTTGGCAAAACAGAAAAAAGCAACTGCAGCTTGATCAAGTTTAAATAATTAAACAGCTGAATATGAGGTAAGCTTATGATAATAGCAGAAAAAAAACCCATTGAAGAAATTATTGAAGAAGTGAAGAGTTTTGACCGTATTCTGATCCTGGGATGTAACGAGTGTGTGACCGTGTGTGAGGCTGGGGGTAAAAAAGAGGTCGCGATTCTGGCATCGGCATTGAGAATGTATTTTATTACCCAGGGCAAGGAAAAGGTCATCAGTGAGCAAACCCTGGAACGCCAGTGCGACCATGAATATCTGGAGGAAATTAGGAAAAACATTGATGATTATGATGCCGTTGTATCCCTGGCCTGTGGGGTGGGTGTCCAGTTTGTAGCGGAAAAATATTTGACCATGCCTCTGTTGCCCGGGGTGAACACGGTTTGTCTGGGCGCCAATGAAGACCGCGGCCTTTGGACGGAACGCTGTCAGGCCTGCGGGACCTGTGTGCTGGCCAGAACCGGGGGCATATGTCCTGTTTCTAGATGTGCCAAACGCGTGCTCAACGGCCCCTGCGGCGGATCTACAAACGGTAAATGCGAACTGGGTCAGGATACGGACTGTGCCTGGCAACTCATTGTTGACCGGCTCAAAGCCCTTGATAAAATGGATGATTATGAGAAAGTAGCCCCCTTAAAAGACTGGTCCACAGACCGGGCAGGCGGCCCTAGAACCGTAACCAGGGAGGATGTAAAGATATGAGCGAGTTTGTAAGTACCGGTAAGTTGGAAAGAGTAATGAAAGCTGGACATCTGGGTGTTACCTCGGAATGTGGTCCTCCACGGGGAAGTGATCCGGAAGAGGTCAGGAAAAAGGGGCTGCTGATTAAAGATTGTGTGGATGCCGTGAATGTTACGGACAACCAGACCGCCATGACGAGGATGTCATCCCTTGCCGCCTGTGTCCATTTAAAGCTCATCGGTATAGAACCTGTGCTTCAGATGGTGACCCGGGACAGAAACAGGGTGGCCCTCCAGAGTGATATTCTGGGTGCAGCCTCCTTTGATATTCCCAACATGCTCTGCCTTTCCGGTGACCACCAGAGTTTTGGCGATTGTGCCCAGGGCCAGAACGTCCATGACCTGGATTCCATGCAACTGGTCCAGACCCTCCGCCACATGAGGGATGAGGGAAAATTTCTCGGGGGAGATGATATCAAGCGCCCGCCGAAAATATTTGTGGGAGCCGCGGCCAACCCCTTTGCCGATCCCTTTGAGATCCGGGTGCCAAGGCTTGCCAAAAAAATTGCCTGCGGTGCTGAATTTATCCAGACCCAGTGTGTCTACAATATAGACAAATTTAAGGAATGGATGAAACGGACCGTGGATAGGGGACTTCATGAAAAAGCCTTTATCATGCCCGGCATGACCCCCATGAAATCCGTGGGTATGGCCAAGTATATGAAAAACAAGGTTCCGGGAATGGATGTGCCAGATGAGATCATCGCACGGCTTGCAGGCGTTGAAAAGGGCAAACAGGCCCAGGAAGGCATTGATATTTGCGTGGAACATATTCAGCAGCTAAAGGAAGTTGAAGGGGTTTCAGGATTCCACATCATGGCAATTGAATGGGAGGAAAAAGTGCCTGAGATTGTAGAAAGAAGCGGTCTCTATCCACGACCGGAAGTATAGTCCTTTTTTTAACTGTAAGGGCCCTTGTAAGAAAATTTCTTTACCAGGGCCTTTTTTTATATTAAGAGATAGAAACCTTAGAATTTAGTTTCTGAATTTTTGTGATGAATGCTATTCACCATGAGGTCATGAAGAACAGGAAAACATTATTATTTTGCCCGAGCCCAAGGAGAAAAAATGGCTGTAATTGTAAAGTATATCGTTGTCAGGAATGGAGAGGAAAAGATGACATTTGCGACAAAAAAAGAAGCAGACACCCATGACAAAATGCTTGATATTGCCGACAATTTGTTTGATTTCCTGGAAAATGCCAAAACAAAACTCACCGAAGCCCAGTTGGAAGAAATCTCCCTGATAATGGCCCAGAAGCGGGAAGAGCTAATTCCCATTCTCCGGGGCATGAAACCCAAGAAAAAATCTGTTTCCAAGCCAGTTGTCAAGCCAGCAGCCAAACCAGCAGCCAAACCGGCAGCCAAACCGGCGGGTAAAGCGGCGGGTAAAGCGGCGGGTAAAGCGGCGGGTAAAGCGGCGGGTAAAGCGGTTGCCAAAGAAGGCGCTTCCACGATAAAAGAAAAGGCAAAGGCAAAAAAATAGCTGGTTTGCATTTTGCAATGTTTGAAACCTAAAGTAGTTATAGAGAATCCCAAAGTCAAGGAAGGCCTATTCTGAAATCACATGCCCCTTGACTTTGACGCAATGCGTCATTCTAATTATCCCGCATTTTTAAGTTAAGAATGGTTTGGGCGGTGAGTTTTTGTTTAATCAGCCCAAAAGACCGAAATGATACTCAGGTCCTTCTAAAACAGCATCAAACACGTCGGGATTTATAACCGCATCCCCATACATAAACGGCAGATTGTTGTTGATCTGACCGATATTAAGGGCGGGTTTTTCCTGTTTTTGAATTTGTTTCATTGCAGCAAATGCATCAAGGGAAGTGTCTGAATTGCAGCTGGTACTCAAAAATATAGTGCTGTGTTGTTCCCATTACATATCACGAGGTTGCCTATTATTGATACATGGTATTAATCGGTTGATCATATTTTTCCAGGATCTTATCCAGCTCTGCCGGGTTAGATGCTTATGATAAAACCAGTTCTTCAAAACCCTTATCTCTTAAAAAATCAGGGTAAAGGTCATAGGCCGGTTTGAGTATGGGAAGCAGTTTCAGGGTCTTGGGAACATTCCCCTTTGCCTTCACCTGCCTGCGGGTCAAGGCGGTAACAAGGTTTGCTTTGCCATGCCAGAATTTATGGGCAAAATCGGCGCTCATGGACATGGTAACCTCGGGCTCTGCGTTAAATTCTCCTTTTATGAGTTGAGTCTCATCTCCCGTGGCATCAATTGTGATAACGGCATCTGGTTTTGTATACCTGAACTGAATGCATAGATTGGTTTTTTGCAGGGAAGCTCCTATGACAGGATCCTTGTTTAACATATCGTAAAAGTCCATGAAGATGTCATAGACCATGTTGCTGTCTTTAAAGACGTTGGATAGTTTTGGGGTCGCAGATTTTTTTTGTGCCCCGGGTCTTAAATCTTCCCTGGTGACTTCCAGGGGTGTGTCCTTGGAATAATAAACCGATTCAACAATATCCATAACCGCGTTTCGAGTCGGCTCAACCGGATTATAGAGCATTGAACCGTCTTCCATGGCCGTATCAGCCACCTGGTCAAGTTTTGCAAGATTGTCTTCAATACCGGCATCTTTCAGGTTTAAGGGCATGCCGGTGAGATAGGCGAGCTGCCGATTGAGCATCCGCACCCGTTCAATACCGGCCATGGCTGCCTGTCGTCTGATCCAGTCATCAACAAATCCAAGATTTTCCAATTTATGAACAGCAAAATCCCTTAGCTTGTGGGCTTTGGTATCCACAAGATTCTTTAAGGAGTCCAGTTCCGTCTTTTTTACCGCTTTTGTGATAAGATCAAGGGCACCGGATTTAATGACACTCTGGCTGTCGCTGATAATCGTTGGGAAGGATACCCCCATGGTCTGTGCCACATCTGCATACCGGTCGATTTTTGATTCCAGATTATAGGCCATTACTTCCGGGAGAATAAGGGCGTTGGCAAGGCCATGGGGTATATGGTAAACCCCGCCCAGGGCATGGGATATTCCATGGACCATGCCCACCATGGAATGGGAAAATGCAACCCCGGCAAGAAAACTTCCCACCTGCATGGCGCCCCTGGCCTGGGAATCGTTAGGGTTGTCACAGGCCGCAAGGATATTATGGGTTATAAGTTTGATGGCATGGAGGGACAGGGCATCCGATGGCGGGGACCATTCCTTGTCAACATAGGCTTCTATTGCATGAACCAGGGCATCCATACCGGTTGCGGCCGTTAATTTCGGCGGCATTGAAATTGTCATTTTTGGGTCAAGGATGGCAAGTTGAGGCAAAAACTGTTCTTCTGCAAAGGGCAGCTTAACATCATTATCAGGATCAGCGATGACGGCAACTTTTGTGACTTCCGATCCGGTTCCGGCGGTGGTGGGAATCACAATGGCAGGCATCAGATGATCTGAAATTTCAAGAAGGTACGCACCCATGTGATCCTGAACATTTCCCCCTTTTACCATGAGAAGGTTGGCGACCTTGGCCGTATCAATAACGCTACCGCCCCCAACGGCTATGATCATGTCACATTTGTTCTTTTTCCCGAGAGCCGCGCAGTCTTGAACCGTTGCGATGGTTGAATTAGGGGGGACATCATCAAAAACGGCAGTTATTTTTATATTGGTTTTTTTAAACCCAGCTTTTACTCGGCCAACCGGCCCTGCATCTAAAAGAATTTTGTCTGTCACAAGTAAAGCGTTTCGTTTGCCGAATCGAGCCACAGCATCTTCAATGGAATCAAGGATACCGACACCATAAACCAGTTTTGTTGGAAGGGAAAACTCAAAATAGTCTGGAAGCATTTTTTTTTCCTTTATGGGTGTAACTTAAGTTGGTGGGTTAAATAAATGGTTTCAAATGTGTACTAGCGGTTTTATAGCCTTCATCAATGAGCCTTTTTGCCTGGGATACTGAAAAATTCAGCAGGGACTTAAAGCCCAGCATTTTCCCAGGGGCCAGGGTGATAATATTGGGGTGCCCCTTATGGGATTCACGGTTTGTATATTTTAGCTGGGGAGGTGGAAGCGGTCTGTCTTCATACCCGCGGGTCATGAGTGTACTGTTATAGGAGGCTGCAAGAAATTGTTCGAAAACAATTTCTAAAGCTGTCCGGACATTTTTCGGGAAGGCTTGAGATGTGTGTCCAATTGGCGAAAGGTATGCAATGATAATTTCGTCGGCACCAAAATCCAATGCCGGCTGCAGGGGAATGTTTGCCATGGTCCCGCCATCCCAGTGGGGAACTCCGTCTATATACTGCCAGGGGAAAAGAACGGGCATGGCGCCGGAGGCCATAATATGTTCCAGGCGGATTTGGGAATTATCAAAAAAACAGGGGCGGGAAGTGAGAACGTTGACGGTTGAAATAACCACCTTTGTCCGATTATGTTTTAAATGATCAAAATCAATATGGTCAGATACCATGGACTGCATCAACCGTGTATCCAAAAGGGGCTTTAGTGCGCGTCCGGATAAAAAATATGATAAAAAGGGAATCAGGTTGAGCCGATATATCTTTCTGCGATTATAGCTGGTCCAAAGCCGGACCAAGGCGTGGACATCCAGGCCTGAACCTATGCCGGCGGCATTAATGGCCCCCACTGAGGTGCCGCAGATAATATCCGGGATCCAGTTCCTCTCGGTCAGGTATTTGTAAACCCCAATTTGAAAAGCCCCTCTGGACCCTCCTCCGGCTAGTATCAATGCTTTTTTCATGGGAGTGCCGCCGGGATAACCGCGTATGAAAATTTGAAGGCAGCCATGATTTATTCTCCCGACCCGTTGGAGGACCCGCTGGTCCAGATTTCATTATGCCAGGCAAGCTCTCTTTGGGTCATGGTTTCAACAAAAAAATCAATATTGCCGATGGTCTTGAACGCGACATATCCCTCGTAGATAAAATTAATGATTTCTTTTATGCCGAACAGAACAGCCGTGGTCTTTACGGTTTTTAAGGAGACAGCCACGATCCATTTCTTGCTTAGTGCATGGAATATCCGGGTGACCTCGGCACTTAGATTGATCTGGTAGAGGCGTTGGTCATTGTTTTCAAGGCTTCGGTAAATTTTCTGGTATTGTGCCATGGTCATGGATTCATCAACACCAGCCTGTATCATTTTCTCAACCATTAAATTGTCTTGTTCATTGGAAATGTCGTGGAGTTCGATAACCTTGATAACGGCAGTAAGCATATTTTTATATATTTTGCCGTCCAGAACTTTGTGAAGTTTTTTCATGCTGGTATTTCGAAATGAAAAATCTTCAGGTGCGTAGAGCTTTTTAAAAAAGAAATCCCCAATTTTTAAAAACTCAGGATCAGTTTCAATGTCTTTGTAAGTACCTTTGATTCGATTGGATTGAAAATTCTGCAAGGCTCGTTTCAATTTCAGAAAAGAATCCGTTGAAGTGATATCATTGTCCATATATTTTCTAACCCCTTAAAATTGTGTATAATATTATGACATTTGAAAAGATCGCTTATCCCATTATTCTTTGGCTGTTCTTTTTTTTTCTATTGTCTGGACCTCTTCAAACTTTTCCAGTTTTTGTTCCAGGGTCTTGATACGCGAGTTTAATTTTGAAACCTGATCTTTTGTGGCAAGATTTGTTGCAGACAAAACTTCCTTCAACCGTTTGTCAATGGCATCTGAAATCCACACCTTTAAGGAGGTTGTAAACCCCATGATCTCTTGTTTTAAGCGGGTACCCTCTGATTTCGATATTTCTTTACTTTTTACAAGTTTTTTTACCATGTCATCAATTTCATCTTCAGCCATGGTAAAGGATCTTTGCCAAAAGGAAACATATCGTTTGGCATAATCTGTCAGGGCATTTCCGCCTTTTCGAAACAATTGGATCAGAACACCCGAGGACACCGTACCACCGGCCTTAGCACCTGTTGTGGCAATGAGGCTTGACACGATTGATGCTGTCAGATCTTCTCCGGTTTCATTATCAATAATAATGATGTCCTTGCCCTGCTTGATCAGTTCTGAAAGGCGTGTTCTCGAGATATATTTTTTATCAGTTGTGTCGTAAAGCTTTCGGTTTGCATATTTTTTGATACGGTGCATATCATCCTCCAAAGGGGTCGGGTTTAATTGTCTGCCAGGCTATGTTTCCTATAGTCGGGCAGACGTTGTCAAGATGCAGTATCAATTATGCCCCTTAGACTGTTTTTGTTTCAGTCTTATTTTCATTGGCTGGTTTGTCTGTAGCCGGTTTTTTAGGGGCCGCAGCTTTTTTCTTTGTGGTTTTTTCCTGGGATAATTTTAATGTGTCAATTTTTTTATTTAATTCTTTGATATTTTCATCCAGGTTGGCAACCTGTTCTCTGGTTGGCAATTTTACAACGTCCATAATCTTTTCGATTTTTGTATCAATGATCTCTCCCAGCCATTTCACCAATTTATCGGTTTTCAGGAAGGGGATCTCTTTTTTCGTATTTTCTTTTTTCGTATTTTCTTTTTTAGAAAACTGCGCAATTACGGTGTCTGTGATATCTTTTCCTGTTTTGGTCAAGGTGACTTGAATCTTTTCACCTTTTTTGATTAATTCAGCTAACTTTTCCGGCTTGATATATTTTTTTGTAGCGGCATCAAAAAATCTTCCATTTGCATATTTTTTTATATTTAGCATTTTCTTCTCCTGATCCTTCATTATTTTTTTAAAACGGTGATGGGTATTTATGCCTTTCCATACTGTTTGTTAAGGGCATCCACTTTTTTATTCACGCCGTCAATGCCCGTTACCAGGTTATCGATTTCCTCTTTTGAGGGAATATTCAGTTTTGATGGGATGGCATCGATACCATGGGAGATTTTCTTTTCAATGGTTTTTTTCATGGGAAGTTTGTCTGGATTCTTTTTTATTTGTTTCCGTTATTTTTTTTGTTGCCATCTTTTGGATCTCCCATAATTCGATATTTAAAAAATAGTGAATATTAATTAACGCATTGTGTCATGGCGATAATATGATGCAATGCGTCATGGATGTCAAGAATGTTTTTGCCATTTTTTTTAAAAAAACCGAACTTAGCACAAGAGAAATTACATTAAATACCTATTAAACAAAGGCTTTAGTTGTTTTTCTAAAAAAATTAAATTTTTTTTAATCTCTTCGATTAGAAAGTGTTGCTTTTTAACTCTGGGAGGGTTATTTAATTTTTATAAAATCCGGTTTTAGAAAAATTTGTATCCAGGAGGGAAAAAATGTCAGAGACGATGACACAAGCAGACAATTTCTGGTTATGTATGGACGAGCCTGTTAATCTCATGGTGATCACAGGTTTTTGGGAGTTTGCTGAACCCCTGGATTACAATCGATTATACGCAACAGTTGAAGCGCGGCTGGCATCTTTCCCCCGGTTCAGACAAAAAGTGGTCCGATCCAAAACCGGTATTGGGTTGCCCAAATGGGTGGCTAGCAGACACTATGACCTTGCATCCCACCTGCATCGGGTTGCACTGCCGGCTCCAGGGGGCAAAACAGAGCTATCCGCCATGATTTCAAATCTCATGACCTCGGCACTTGATTCCAGCAAACCGCTTTGGGATATCCATTTGATAGAAAATTACAAAACCGGGTGTGCACTGTTTTTCAGACTCCACCACTGCATCGCCGATGGGATCGCATTGATGCATGTGCTTCATTCCACCGCGGATACGATTCCCGATGCCCCATGGCCTAAACCGCCTAGTGCCCAAAAAAAACGCAGATATCCCAAGGTCCCTGATTTTTCATTTAATACCATGATATCCACGGCAAAAGAGGCGATTCAAAAAGGGTCTGACATAAGCAAAAAAGTATTAACTGAAGTTGAAAAAGCCTCTGGGAATACTACCGGGCTGAAATACATGTTTAAAGCAGCAGCCAATCTCCCCACGGATGTGGCCGGGGTCCTTTCAAAACATACTATTATGAATTCAGATCCTAACACAGCCTTTAAAGGCAAGCTTGCGGTTGCCAAACAGGTGACCTGGACAGACCCCATTGATCTGGACAGAATCAAAAAACTGGGGAAAGCCATCAGTTCAGCCACCTTAAACGATATCCTGATCGCCACCGTCACAGGCTCCATGCGAAGATATCTGAAAACCCGCAACACCCCCATCAATGAGCTTGACCTTCAGGTAACGATTCCGGTAAACGTTCGAAAACCCGGAACTGAATTTGAACTGGGGAATAAATTTTCCCTTGTTTTTCTAAAATTACCTGTTTACCTGGAAGACCCGATCTTAAGGCTCAAAGAGGTCAAACGCAGAATGGATAAACTCAAAATATCTGCAGACCCCTATGTTAATTTCGGACTCCTTTCCGCCATTGGTTTTTTACCCGCAACAATTGCACAAAAAGCAGCCCAGTTTTTCGGAAACAAAGCGTCGGGCGTGATGACCAATGTTCCCGGACCCAAAAAGCCGCTCTATTTTGCCGGGAAAGAGATTTCCAATATCATGTTCTGGGTACCCCGCTCCGGTACAGTGGGATTGGGTATCAGTATCTTGAGTTATAATGGCAAGGTTACTATCGGCATAGCGTCCGATAAAGGATTGATGCCGGATCCCGAGACACTTTTGGAGGGGTTTGAAGAGGAATTCAATTATTTGATCGATATTGTTCAATCGGGAAAAATCAACCAGGGCCCGCTGATCCTTCATGATCGGTTTGCTGAAAAAGAATCCAAAAAAGAGACTCCTGCACAAGAAGAGACGGGTGACCAAGCGGGTGAAGAGAAGGAACCCGGTCAGTGCCAGGCCTATACAAAGGCAGGAAAAAAATGCCGCAACAAAGCTGCTGCGGGAACGGTATTCTGCCATACACACCTGCAATACAAGGCCACGGGAACTCTTTTAAACGATGTAAAACAGATCATGCGAGATCTTTCGGACTAAACAAAGGAAAAAGGATCACATGGTAAAAAAAATACCACAAAATGTTGAGGGCAGGTTCTACGTTGATACCCATTGTATTAATTGTTCTTTGTGCCCGGAAATTGCCCCCGGTATTTTTGCAACCAACCATGATCTGGGGTATGAATACGTTAAAAAGCAGCCCCTAGATGGGACAGAACTTAAGCTTGTCGCAGAAGCGATAAGCGAGTGTCCGGCCAGTGCCATAAAGGACAATGGAAAGGACATATGATTGCCAAGGTTCAATGCAACAGGAGGAAAATGTGAAGCAAGTTATTAGTGTCAGCCTGGGGGCCAGTAAGGATGATTATGAATTTGAAACTGAATTTTTAGGGCAGCAATTTATGGTTCGCAGGATAGGAACCGACGGCAACCGTGAACGGGCCGCCGAAAAACTGCTGGAGTATGACAAACAGGCGGATGCAATCGGTATTGGCGGCATAAAATTTCCCCATGCTACTGCATCTGGTTATCTGACCCGAAAACATGATGATAAAATTGCTGCCCTTGGAAAAAAGATTCAAACCCAGGTGACCACAGGTGCGGCTTTGCGGGATGTCTCCTTTGAGTGGTCTTTGCGGTTTGTGGATCACAAATTCTGTGATTATTTTAAAAATGTCAAGGTTTTGTTTTTATCCGGCATGACCAGTTACAATATTGCCCGGGGAATGGCTGAATATACGGATAATTTAACATTTGCCGATCCGCTCATCGAAAACAATATTTCAAAGCTGATCAATTCGGTTAAAGGGCTGGAACGATATGCCAAAGGCGTCCATGAGATCCTTGAATGGCTTCCCGGGAAACGGTTGGCCTCTTCTGTGGTGCCCCTGCAGAAATGGAACAGCTATGTCTTGAGCAAAGCCATGCAGAAAGCCAGCATCCTGGTGGTGCCCCATCACAATTTTTATGAATACCTTAAGGACACCTCCATTGAAGAACTGGGTGGAAAAACCATTATAACCTCCACGGCCTATGATGATCGGATTGATTTTTTAAAGGCCAGGGGAGTGGATGTCATTATTGATACAACACCGAAAATTTTAGAACGGGTGGTGGCGCCTAATATAATTGAAGCATTGATTCTGGCAGCCCTGGAAAAAAAATCAGACATGGTCCATCCGGATGATCTTCTGGAAATCATCAGTCTGCAGAAAATGGACCCCCGGGTGGTCTATCCTTCGGGCCGGGAAAAAAGAATTAACCGGTTTGCCTTTGTGATCCACCCCTTGTCCAAAGAGTTCTTGAAAAAAGAGAAAGCCGTTGATTTTGTCAGTGGGTTTACCCCTCCTGTCTTCCTTGATGCGGTTGAAAAAGTGGTGGCCTATGCGCCACCTTGGGTGTATTCAAAAGTCACCGGCGTAAAATCTCCCACCGGTGCAGAAACGGAAGGATGGCTGATTACCATCGGGGGAACGCCCAAGCAGATGCTGGCACACAGTCCTGAATTTACCTACAAACGATTGCTGCAGGCGGCAAGGATGGCCAAGCGGATGGGGGCACAGATCATGGGCCTTGGTGCCTTTACAAAGGTGGTGGGCGATGCCGGTGTCACCGTTGCAAAAAAAGCAGACATTCCCATTACAACCGGCAACAGCTACAGTGCTTCGGGCGCATTGTGGGCAGGGGCCGATGCGGTCCGCCGTATGGGGATAATCCAGATCGAGCCGGGAAAAAAAATTGCAGCAAAGACAATGGTTCTGGGCGCTTCAGGTGCCATCGGTTCTGTGTGCTGCCGTCTTTTGGCAAAGGCATTTGACGAAGTCATTTTAGCCGGGCGAAATACGGCAAAACTATTGGCTTTGCAGCAATCCATCCTGGAGGAGACGCCCGGGGTAAAATTAAAAATAACCACCAAACCGGACCGATACCTTGCGGACATGGATGTGATTGTCACCGCCACCTCAGGCGCCGGCAAAAAAATACTGGATATCACCCGGGTGAAACCCGGCTGCGTTATTACGGATGTGGCAAGGCCCCTGGACCTTTCCCCGGAAGATGTGGCCAAACGACCGGATGTGCTGGTGATTGAATCCGGTGAAATTGAACTGCCGGGAAATCCTGAAATGAAAAGTATCGGCCTGCCGAAAAAGGTGGTGTATGCCTGCCTTGCCGAGACCATTGTCCTGGCCCTGGAGGGAAAATATGAGATTTTCACAGTCGGCCGGGAAATTGAATGGGAAAAAGTCAGGGAAATTTATAAAATGGGATTAAAACACGGCATGAAACTGGCCGCCAT
>PIVS01001077.1 GCA_003353855.1 Desulfobacteraceae bacterium | reverse complement strand
TGCACCTGTTACACTGCCTTCATCATCGGTGGCCGCAGTGAAAACCGCTGTGGGTGCTGCCGTGTCCAGAACATATGCCTGGGAAGCAATTGCCCCGTCATTGCCCGCCGCATCCGTGATCTTGAATTGGATGGAATCGCTGCCGGAAAGGGTAGCGCCGTCCCAGCTTACAGCGGTGCCGGTGACCTTGGCCGTAATGTCGGTCCAGGATGTTCCCCCGTCAACAGACCCATAAAGGATATCCGTGGGGTCCAGGGCCGTGGTCAGAGTGGCCGTGATGGTCTGGGCCGCGGTTTTTGTATTAAAATCATTGGCTGAGCTGCCTGTGTCCGCAGAAATATCAATGGCTGAAATGGTGATGCTGGGGTCCACAGTGTCCAGAATATATGCCTGGGAAGCAATTGCCCCGTCATTGCCCGCCGCATCCGTGACCTTGAATTGAATGGAATCGCTGCCGGAAAGGGTAGCGCCGTCCCAGCTTACAGCGGTGCCGGTGACCTTGGCCGTAATATCGGTCCAGGATGTTCCTCCGTCAACAGACCCATAAAGGATATCCGTGGGGCCCAGGGCCGTGGTCAGAGTGGCCGTGATGGTCTGGGCCGCGGTTTTTGTATTAAAATCAGTGGCTGAGCTGCCTGTATCCGCAGAAATATCAATGGCTGAAATGGTGATGCTGGGGTCCACAGTGTCCAGAACATATGCCTGGGAAGCAATTGCCCCGTCATTGCCCGCCGCATCCGTGACCTTGAATTGGATGGAATCGCTGCCGGAAAGGGTAGCGCCGTCCCA
>PIVS01000088.1 GCA_003353855.1 Desulfobacteraceae bacterium | reverse complement strand
GGTGGAAGATCAAGGGCCGATCTATCCTGATTTCCCCCGGTGGCACACCCCATGACCGTCACGCCAAAAAAAATCACTGCTAATATTAACGTTATAAAATCAAATTTAAGTTTCATCTGCTCCCCCTGTCACTGGTCACCCTGTCAATAAATCACTTCCACGGTTGTTTTTTCCCTGACCACCCCCCGGACAATCTTGCCGGATCCGATATTTTCGACTCTGATGAGTTTGTCTGAATACCCATCTTCCTTTGAGATACCCGAGGTCACAATTAGAAGATTATTTCTTCTGGCGACCAGGGTAACGAGATCTCCCTTCTGAATCAAAGGGATTTCCTCGAGCCAGGAGGATTTGATATAATTATCTTTTTGGACACTTGTCTTTAAAATTTTCCCGTTTATTTCCTGGATATTTCTGACAACATCCCTCTGTAAACCGAATAATTTTTTCCGGACAAAATAGACATCTTGTTCAAGAAGCGCATCCCCTTTAGCCAGATTTCGCACCGCACAAAGGATATTTTCGTAGATTGCCACCTTTCCTGAAACCCTTATACTGTCCTCCCTGTTTCCATCTATCAGGATATCCATAAAAACGGAAAGGTTTCCTTGTTGATTCACATTGGATTTTGACACGATGGACAGGTTGAGCTCGCCTTGGGGATAGAGGCCAAGCTCTTTGATCTTCATCCATTCCAGTTCATATTCTTTACCCTTGAAAAAATCTGCCAGGAAAAGGTTGACCTGCTCCCTTATTTCCTGCTGTTTAATCTGCTGACTGGCCCGTTTCACATAGATATTTTGGGGGATGTCAATCATGGCATCCTTGGGCAACCCTTTTTGTGACTGAATCAAGGAGAGGATACGTCTTTTATTAAGATGTTTGATTTTTCCGGGTTTAGGCGCTTTTCCAAGCTCTATTTTTTGTAAAACCTCCTTTAAAAAAGGATCTGCATGGATAAGGGCAATATTTCCAAGAAAAATCTCGGGACCGCTCACAAGGTTGGTTTCTTCCACGAAAATTTTAACTTCCCGAAAGCTTGATAGAGTCTCTGCGTTCAAGGAATGAACCCATATCATTGTGCCCATTGCCAGGCTGGCAAGGAGGCTGAGAAACTTCATATTAGATGATAATAATCTATTCATATCATTCTATCGTTTGAGTTCAACAGCAGTACTCAACATGGAATCAGCCGTCTGAACCGATTTTGAATTGGCTTCATAGGCCCGCTGGCCCACGATCATATTGACCATCTCTTCCACAACACTAACATTGGACATTTCAAGCCAATTATTCAATGTAGTTCCGGCTCCATCCTCCCCGGGTGTTCCCTCCTGGGGATCTCCCGACCCTTCTGTTTCCCTATAGAGATTCTGGCCTGCGGCAAACAAACCGCTGGGATTTATAAAGGTAGTGACCAATACATTTTCAGTGGCAATGATATCTTGATCATCACCGAAAACGGTCAGGGTCCCATCATCCTCAAGGGTAATAGTGGTGGCTTCAATGGGTATGGATATCTCGGGCTGGAGCCGGTCCCCCGTTGGGCTTGTAATATACCCGTCACTATCCAGGGTAAAATTTCCCCCACGTGTATACATATCTTCATCCCCGTGGAGAACCCTGAAAAATCCAGCGCCCTGGATGGCAAAATCCAGTTGATTTCCTGTTTGTACATAATCGCCCTGGGTAAAAATTTTCTGGACACCAGCCGGTTTAACCCCCATACCGATCTGGATACCCGTGGGCACCTGACCGCCCCCGGGTGTTGTCTGGCCTGCAATGGCAATGGTTTTATACATCAGGTCTTCAAAACTTGCCCGGGATTTTTTAAAGCCTGTGGTACTTGCATTGGCCAGGTTATTGGCCACAACATCGGTTTGAATCTGCTGAGCTCCCATACCGGTTGCTGAAGAATAGAGTGATCGAATCATATATTACCTCCTGTCATTACTTTGGTATTCCAACTTCTGATATTGCCTTGCTGTCGATCTCGTCAAAGGTCATCATGGATTTTGTGAAAGTTTCAAACATCCTGTGGTAATCAATCATTTTCACCATCTCATCCACTGCCTTTACATTTGAGCCTTCAAGTACCATATGCTTAATCACCAGGTTTTCAGGAAGAATCTCATCCCCAATGTTCCCGGTGTATGCAAAAAGATTTTTTCCTTTTTTCTCAAGCTTGCTTAAATCGGCAAATGTCACCACGTCCAGGGCATCCACGAGATCACCATCCACCCTGATCTCACCAATTTCATTGATTTCAGGGCCCTCCGCCTCAACATTTGCCAGGTCAATAAAAATAGCTCCCCCCTGGCCCAGAAGAGGATTTCCATTCTTATCCACTATTATGCCTTCACTATTTAAAGAAAAATTTCCATTCCGTGTATACTGGATACCCTCCTGTGTCTCGATCTTAAAAAACCCGGGACCCGTCAAAGCGATATCAAGGGGATTCCCCGTTGTCTTAAGGTCTCCCTGGGAAAAATCTTTATTCAACTCAGCCTTAAACGTTCTATCAAAACTGATGACATCCTTTTTAAAACCGGTTGTATCAACATTGGCAAGGTTATTTGACACACCTTCCAGCTTTCTCTCCTGTCTCAATCCCCCTTGAACCGGACGGGTCATTTCAAGAATCATGGTACCTCCTCTAAAATATTCCTCATCGGAAATGATAAATGCAATATAGGTGCCATGTATCACTATTCCCTTCAAATGAACTTTTCAGGAACCCGCCCTGGAACATCAAGGGTCATCCTCGGATGAGAATTTTTCACAAGCAACTGTAATTTATGCATATTTTTATCTCACCCCTGTTTTTAGAAAATTAGCTTTATAATTTCCGCCAATTATCCTCCGCCAAAAATCCGACCAAGAGTGAATGAATATTGACGCCCGTAAGAAAAATTTTCCGGTATTGCAGGTCCCATCCCTATAATTTTATCAAGCCAGGCAGTAAAAAGAGGGGCACCTCCCGAGTCCGGGGAGAATAAGCTTGCAAAATTTTTAATTTAGGACTAAACACAGTCTTTCTTTTCCTGTATAGTTGGGAAGAGAATGGTTTGATAACTTGAAAATTAAAGTGAGATTCGATGAAAATAGAAAATGAAAATAACGAGGGAGTTCCTCCTGTTATTGTGGATAAGGCAAATGTTAAATTGATTGATTACTTCTGCCCCTTTTGCAATTCCAAATTATTCAGGGGAAATGTATTAGAATTTAATATAGTCTGCTCCCAGTGTAATAAACTGGTAAGAAGTGCAATGATTTCAACCAAGGAAGAAGATTCCAATTCAGAGTAAATACCTGCCCTCTGGAATCAAAAAGATTATCATGGCAACTTTTTCCCCGCATTCATGGAATAAACAAAAGCCAGAAGTTCAGCCACTGCCACATAAATTTCTGAAGGAATTTCCTCGTTAATTTCAAGGGATGACAACACTTCAATTAAGTCAGGATCATCTTTTATGGGGATATTATTCTTTTTTGCCAGTTCAATAATTTTCTCTGCAACCCGGCCCTGACCTTTGGCCGTAACCTTGGGCGTATCCTCTTTTTGCCTGTCATATTTTAATGCAACGGCTTTTTTATAAGTTTTTTTTGGCATAAAAGACTATCAACTCACCCTGTTATATAACAATGTTCAGCACTGAATCATTTTCATTTTTAAACTCATTTTTAAACAGGGATTCCATTAAGACATTGGGCTGAATCTCCTCTGGGGCAGCGGTAAAGCATTCAACATTGCCAACCGCATATTCAACCTGCTCAAGCCTGGTTTTCAATTGAGGAATCATGGATTTAACATAGTTGCAGACCTCATCATTTTCCAAAAGGAATCGTCCGGATATAGCTTTTTTCAATATGGAAAAATCCGCCCGTACAGACCCCATACTTGTCATCTTCAGAAGAAAGGAGATCCGGATCATTTTCCGGTTCTCTTTATTTTCACCTTCCTTCCTGTCTCCGGTATCAATGAGCAATTGCCCAAAGCTCAGGTCGGAACCCGTAAATACCGGAAAAGGCATCAGATACCGGCCGGATTCAGAGGTCCGGGTATTGAGCAACTGAAAATTTTCCAGGGTGTCCAAAAAACCCAGGACCATCTTTTGGACACTCGATGTTTGGACATCTGTTTTTTGCCCCCCCTCTCCTCCGGTGCCCTCCATGGATAATTGCTTTAAAAGCGCCCCCTTCAGGTCCTGCTTTGATAATTGATCCAGGCTTGATTTTACCGCCTCCTGTGACGAAACATTTAGAAGGGATGCAATTTTTTTTTCCAGGAGCAAACCATTATTTTCAATTAGCCGGGGCAAAAAAGAATCATCTCTCTCACTGGATTTCAATGCGGTTTCCTGGAGAATCTTTGTTAGATCAGGTATTTTTGTGCTAGCAATATCCGGCAATTCATTATTTTTTGAAAGAAAACGAATCAGGGAAACCAATTGTTTTGTTCCCACCGGCGGCACAGGTTCCAACAACTTGAGCAGGACCGAATCCTTTTGCTGAACCACCTTTAGCTGAAGTTCTTCCCCGGGATTTAAAAGCAGGTTAGTTTTTGCCACCACCTGCTGCCCGTTAATCAATAACTGGGCCTTACCCTGGGGCAGTAAATGCAATACCTTTGCACTGACAAGCTGATTTTCCTTAAAAACAGGAGATGCAATCTCTTTTCCAATCTCTTTTAGGACAAATAGGTCAGGGGAAGAAATATGGATTTTAGAAATCATTAACCCTGTTCCATTGCAATAAACTTTTCTTTAAGATCAATAACCAATTGAACCTCTCCCTTGGGGAGCGAAAGTCTTTGAGCAATGGAGTCAACATCTGCCTTCTGATAATAGAGATCAATAATTTGATTCTGCTGGTCCACAACATTGCTTTCCCGAAAGGGAGAATGGACGGTTTTTAAAACAGGCTCGTGTTGAAGTGTGCGCTGGCGGTCCTCCAGTTTTTTCTGGAGAGCATCAGCCCTGGACAAGAGTAAATTAATACTGATAATTCTCGTATCAAGGGCATCATTTAAATCTTTGGATAATTTCCTTTTTTCCCGGATCTGGTCATCAAAACTCAGGGCCGCCTTTTTGGATTCCATGACCAAAGGCTCCAGCATATCAAGGATTTCCCGGGCTGACTCAAACGCCATGTTTTCCTCCGGGAGGTCGGGGGGAGCATTGCCGTTGCCCAGATTCATTTGATTGACCCTCTGATTGACTCTTTTGACAAATAAAAGCAACAAAAATACAAGAAAAGCATCAATAATAAACAAAACTGCGATCAAAAACTCAAGAGAGACTGTCATACAGTAGTATCCAGCAACTGGCCAGTGGTTTCCGGATCCAGTGCTATTTTTTCTTCCCGGTTTATTTTCTTTTTTTTCTTCCTGCCCGGTTTCTGCCCCCGGCTTAATTCTTTTTTTTCCTTCTGTCTTGCTTTCTCTTCCTTGAGGCGTTCAGATTCTTCAGAACCTTGAACGGAAGATCCCTGGATAGCGTTCTGGGCCTGCTGCTGTGCTGCTGCCTGATCCGGAGACGGTTTAGGCGAGTGGGCCTGATTACTTAATTCCTGGACGACACTCGACTGCTGCAGTATCTGGTTATGTCCGGGAATGGTTGTCATAAAAGCCTTCCTAACTTGCCTCAAATGATTTAAAACTGACCTTCTCTATATAATCCGAGGGCAGTACTTTTTTCAAAGTGGTCTCAATACCCCATATCAGATCCGCTTGGGTTACCTCATTTCTCTTTTCCCATACAAGGTTTTTTTGAATGGACTCATATATCAAATCCCTGTAAAAGGAAATATTATCATTTATTTCATGATATGCCCTTTGATCGGAATAATCAATAGAGATATCAGCGGTAACATAGGCCATATCCTTGGATAACTCAGAGGCAAGCACAACAAATTTGGTAAGAATGATATTACCGGATTTTTTAAAATCAGGAATCACACTGGCATCAATATCCACACTGGCCACTTCAATATCCCTTCCCGGCTCTTCCATGGCCACTGGAACAAGCTTTTCTTCAGGAAGCTGGACAGGACCATGGGAAAAAAACAAAAAATAAACAGAAGGGACTGAAATACCCAGGACAAGCATGGCTAAAGCTGCGGCAATCACAAGTTTGGACTTATACCAATTTTTCCAGCCCCTGTCAGAAGAGGGGGAATCAATCGCATCTGCTTCGCCATCGTCTCCCCCCTCCAGCACGACCTGGTCGCCCCCATGCCCGGCATATTCTTCCACGTCACTGTCCAGGATACCTTCATCATCAAAATCATCATCCAGGCTGCCGTCCATGTCATCGTCCATTAAATCGCCAAGGAGATCCTCATCTTCCTGGTCAGCCGCCATCAGCAGGGTATCAATATCATCCTGGGAAATGAGAATATCATCCTCATCATCCAGAAGATCCTCATCCTCATCTGACTCCTGGAGCAAGGCATCGATATCCTCCTGGGTCACATCATCACTGGCCGAGCTTTCCAGATCAAACTGTGTATCCTCTAAATCGGTACTTAACAAGCCTTCGAGTTCATCGAAGGAGGCTGGTTCCGGATCTTCCTCGCCTTGCTCCTCCAAAGAGACGGGCTCCGCAAAATCTTCTTCCAGAACCACTGAATCCTGACCAGCCTCTTCTGAATCCATATCCGCCATGGGCTCTTCAGGTTCCGAATCAGAATCCAGCTCCACAGGGTCCGGCAAATCTTCAGGGGGCGCATTTCCGATTAACTCATCAAGGGTTTCCTGGGTAATCAGACACCGTGACACATCAAGGGCATCAGCCCCATCAATCACGTAATCATCTAAAACCTCACCTGGCAGGTCATCACCAATTTCATCGGCGACGGCTTGGTCCGAAAAATCATCTCCGGCAATAGTTTCATCTCCGGAATTAGAAATTTCTCCCCTGTTCTCATCCATGGATATCAATTCATCATCCAGCTCACCCGGGGCGCTATCTTCATTTTCAAGGAAAGATTCATCATTGGAAGGGTTCATCAACTGGTCAATATCATCCTGGGATATCAGTTCCATATCCTGATCATCCCCGGTCTCCACATCTGCATCCGTCTGATCATTGCCCCCCATGAGGCTGTCAATGTCGTCCTTGGAAAGCTCTCCCAGCTCATCATTATCTTCAATGCTGTTGTCAAGACTACTGCCGGTCAAGAGGTTATCAATATCATCCTGGGATAATTCCCCATCTTCCAAATCAAGGGAATCGTCATTCTCATTTCCAAGCTTTTCTTCAGCTTCTTCAATGGAGGATGAATCCAAGAGCTTATCAATATCATCCTGGGATATTAAACTTTCCTCTTCTAAATTTGGATCAGACATGTGTGACCTCTATCCTTTAAATTTCAACATCGGCAAGCCTGGCCTTCAGTTTGATCATCACAGCCGTATGGATCTGACAAATACGGGATTCAGTCAAGGAAAGCACCTCTCCGATTTCCTTCAAGGTTAACTCATCATAATAATAAAGCGAAACCACCATCTGCTCTTTTTCGCTTAGGGTCTGAATGGTTTTAGCCAGGACGGCTTTAAGTTCCTCCCTGTCAAACTGATCGGCAGGATTGTCTTCTCCCTTGATCCCGGATTGGAATCTGGTTTGGGAAAATGTATCATTTTTTTTTGTTTTGATAAATTCATCAAGGCTCAGCACGGCAGCCCCGTGAATATTTGTGAGCATATCCTGATAAGTTGTAAGATCCACACCCAATGATTCGCATATTTCCAAATCCGTTGCCGTAGATCCCTTTTGATCTTCGATCTTTTTGGTTGCCTTTGTGATATCCTGGATCTTTTTGCGCATGGATCTCGAGTAGGTATCCATGCTTCTCAGCTCATCTAGGATAGCACCTTTGATTCTGTACTGGGCATAGGTTTTCAGGCTGACATGCTTTGAATGGTCAAATTTATCCACGGCATCGATAAGTCCCAATGATCCAGCCGAGATCAATTCGTCAAACAGCACACTTGTGGGAAGCCTTCTTGCAAACCGGTAAGCAATATGCTTGACAAGATAAGCATATTCAACAATGCTTTTCTGCCTCCATTCAAAATGCTTTTTGTCTGCCGGTTTTTTCATATAATTTTGTGTATATCCTTTCACGTTGCAGCCTGGAATACCCTGTTCATAAAAAAGGTTAAATTCCCATCCGACCGGTTTCGATCCCCATGGTTAAGAAGGTCGGAGGCAATCTTTTCCAATGCATTTGCCGCTGTTGAGTCTGGAAACGCATCCATTACAAGTCCCCGTTTTTGCACCGCCCTTTGAAGCTGCCGGTCAAAGGGGATAAACCCCGCATATTCCAGCACAACATTTTTTAAAAATTTATCCAAAGCATTACTCAAAGAGGCATATACCCGCTTGGCATCCCTTTCGGAATCTACCATATTGACAATCAATTTAAAATGCCGGGTACCATATTTCTGGGACATCACCTTCATCAATGCATAGGCATCGGTAATGGAGGTGGGTTCTGTTGTGGCAACCACCATGCATTCATCTGCGGCCGCATTAAAATACAATACATTTGAAGAGATACCCGCTCCGGTATCAACAAAAATAATATCTGCCTTTTCTGCAAGGGTCTCAAACTCGCTTAAAAGGGTGAGTTTCTCCCCTTCATTCAACCGGGTTAAATCTGAAAACCCGGTGCCGCCCGGGACAATACCGATGCCATGATGGGTTTTCACCATTACCTGATCCAGCCTTTTTTCCGAACTGACCACATGGCGGATACTGTATTCAGGCCGCAGATTAAAGACGATATCAATATTAGCCAGGCCCACATCCGCATCAATGATCACCACCTTTTTGCCCTTCCTGGTCATGGCAACCGCAAGATTTCCAACAATATTGGTTTTTCCAACCCCGCCCTTGCCGCTGGTGACAGCAATTACCTTTGGGTATTTTTTTGTATGGGATGCCATACGCGCATGACTTTTTGCCAGGGCATCTGATTTTGCAATTTGCCGAAGTCCTTTTGCCTGATCCACCCTTTACACCTCTCCTTTGGAGCCTTTTCCCAAAATGATTTTCAACAATCTTTGTTTATCCGGGACGATTAAATCTTCAGGAACTTTCTGGCCATTCGTAATCAGTGAAACAGGCAGATCAAGATCATTTACCTGGTCCAAAATCTTACCGCATCTTTTGGTCTCATCTATTTTTGTAAATACATAGGTATCAGGATTAAATACAGAGAAAGCAGATGCCGCTTCCTTCATGTTAATAGATTCAGAGGTAACACTCAAGGTTAAATGAACAGAAATCCCGAAATCATTTTTTATCAATTGGAGAATCTCATCTATTTTTTCCTTGTCAAAATGACTGTGCCCGGCCGTATCAATCAATACCACATCCATGGATTTCATCCGCTCCAGGGCGCATGTCAGGTCCTGGGCACTGAAGGCCGGCACACATAAAAGCCCCATGATGCCGGCATAGGCCTTGAGTTGTTCAAAGGCCCCGATACGGTAATTATCAATGGAAATCAGGCCCACCTTCATTTTGCGTTTGAGGCTTAACAGGGCGGCAAGCTTTGCAATGGTAGTGGTTTTACCAACTCCTGTCGGCCCCACAAAGGCAGCCACATGGGGAACACCTGAAGAATTGTTCCGATTGAAAAAATCCTTAACCGATAACCGCTTCAAACACTGACTCATCACATTTTTTTTTAAAATTTTAATCCGCTGGGTCTGCCCAAGACTTGCATCCAGGGACTGTCCTGCTTTTTCGATGAGGGAAATGGCCAGGCGTTCACTGACCCCTGCCCTCAAAAAAGAAGCCAACACCCCCACAGATTCAAAATTATCGCATAGAACATTCTGAATGCCGCTGCCAAACCCTGCAATGGAAATCATGTCACGAATTTCAGAGATATCATCTTTCAGGGACTCAAACGAACCCTCATCCTCTGTTTTTACGGCAGTATTTTCCTTGACCACATCTTCTTTTTTCAGGCCGGCCTCTACTTCAAACATATCTTTTGCGTAGGGGTCCAGGGGCTTTCTGGGAATTTTCCGGGTGGATAGAATCATGGCATCCGCCCCCATCTCTTCCTTGATGTTTGCAAGTGCCTCCTGGATATTGGCTGCCCGAAAGATCTTTTTATTCATCTTTTAAACTCACTTTTCCAATGGCCTGTAAATTTATGTTATCCACTATTTCAGCATGGGATACAACAAAAACAGTGGGAAGAGAAGGTTCTATCAATTTTCTAAAATGACGCCGAAGGGTGGGCGGCAGCATGATCACAGGCTGGGTATTTATGGAAATAAGTTTTTCCACCTCCCTTGAAACCGCATTGACCACATCTCCGACAAGACTAGGATCCAACGCAAGGTAGGAGCCGTGCTCGGTACGTTTGACATTTTTAGACAATATCTCCTCAAGCTTTCGATCAAGGGTGAGTACCTGGAGCACCTTGCCTTCCTGCAGATAAGGGGCCAGCATCCCCTTGGCAATACGCTGCCGGACATATTCGGTCAGCAGATCCGGATCCTTGCCCATGGGGGCAAAATCGGCCAGGGTTTCCACAATGGACAGAAAATCCCGGATGGAGATTCTTTCCCGCAGCAGATTCTGAAGCACCTTCTGCACCACGCCTATGGCCAGCAGATTGGGGACAAGTTCTTCTACGGCCTTGGGGCTGGTTTTGGCAAGATTGTCCAGCAGATGCTGAACCTCCTGGCGACCCAGAAGATCATAGGAATTTGACCGGATAATCTCTGTCAAATGGGTGGCAATCACAGTGGAGTTATCCACCACCGTATAGCCGGCAAACTTTGCCTCTTCCTCTTTGTCAACCGGAATCCACAGGGCAGGAAGGTTAAAGGCTGGTTCCACGGTTTTAATCCCCTCTATTTCCTGGGCAACTCCCCCGGGGTCCATTGCCATGTAATGGTTGACCATCAATTCTGTTTCGGCGGCTTCCACCCCCTTGATCATCAACCTATACTGGGCAGGATTTAAGTTCAGGTTATCCCGGATATGAATGGGTGGAATAATGATCCCCATTTCTGTGGCAAACTGTCGCCGGATGGCCCGGATCCGTCCCAAAAGCGTCCCGTCCTGCTGTTTGTCCACCAGGGGAATAAGTCCGTAACCCACTTCCAATTCAATTGTCTCCAGGGTTAGCAAATGGTCCACCTGTTCCGGCTGCCCCTGGGCTGCCTCTTCTTCCCCGGCTTCAACCTGACCCTCTTCCTCCCCTTTTTCATCTGCCTGCAAAAAATACCAGGCCAGGGTTCCCATGACAACTCCTAAGGTCATGAAGGGAAGGGAGGGAAGTCCCGGTACCAAGCCCATGCAGAAAACAATCACAGCGCCGATAAATACCGGTGTGGAACTGGAAAGCAGATGTTTGGCAAATTCTGCACCCATTTTGGTCTCGGCACCGGACCGGGAGACCAAAAGACCTGCACCTGCTGAAATCAACAATGCAGGAATCTGGGAAACCAGACCATCCCCGACTGTTAAAAGGGTGTAGGTGGTCAATGCGTCAGCCATTTCCATGCCCTGCTGGAGTACGCCGATGACAAAACCGCCCACAATATTGATCATTGTGATCACGATCCCTGCAACGGCATCCCCCCGGACAAATTTAGAGGCACCATCCATGGCACCATGGAATTCAGATTCCCTGGCAATGGCCTTTCTCCTGTCCCCGGCCTCCACCTCATCTATCATCCCGGCATTGAGATCCGCATCAATGGCCATCTGTTTTCCGGGCATGGCATCCAGGGTAAATCTGGCGGCAACCTCTGCGATCCTGCCTGCACCCTTGGTGATAACCATAAAGTTAATCAGCACCAGAATAATAAAAATGACCAGACCCACCACATAATTTCCCCCCACTACAAAACTGCCAAAGGACATGATAACTTGCCCGGCAGCCGAGGGCCCTTCGCTGCCGTGCAAAAGGATCAGCCGGGTGGATGCCACATTCAGGGAAAGACGGAACAAGGTCAGAACGAGCAATAGAGAAGGGAAAATACTAAACTCCAGTGGTTTGGTCGTATACATGGTGGTGATCAGCACCATAATGGCAAATGTTATATTCAATGCCAGAAAAAAGTCCAGAACCATGGGATGCAGAGGTAAAATCATTGCCATCAGAATACCGATAAAGGCAACAATCATTAAAATATCAGATGCTTCGCTTTTTAACCCGGCAAGGATACCGGTTCCTTCTGCTGCCATTTACACCCCTTATTCCGTCAATTGTCTCGCCAATTTTATACCAGTTGTACGCCAATCGTTTATTTTGACACCAGCGTCAAAAATTTGTCAGTATTTTATCCGCATTTTATTACCGGCTGTTTTTAAGTTTGTACACATAGGCCAGTAATTCCGCCACTGCCTGGTAATATTCAATGGGAACTTCCCCACCGATATCTACATGACTATACAAATTCCGGGCCAATTGTTTATCCTCCACCAGGGGAATCTCATTTTCCCTTGCAATCCTACGGATATTTTTGGCCACAGGCCCGGCACCTTTGGCCAGCACCCGGGGGGCATCCATCTGCATTCCGTCATATTTCAGGGCAACGGCAAGCCGGGTCGGATTGGTCACCACAACATCTGCCTTGGGCACATCAGCCATCATACGCTTCCGGGCTGCTTCATGCTGGAGTTGACGGATCCTTGACTTGACCATGGGATCACCGTCTGTCTGTTTTGTCTCATCCTTTACCTCTTTTTTGGTCATTTTCTGATCTTCCAAAAATTTCCATTTCTGATAGGCATAATCCAACAAGGCCACAACCATCATGATCAGGCAGACCTTAATAACAGTCCAGAAGGATATATTCAGTATAAAAAGCAGAATCTGGCCAATGGAATTATCATGCAATCTGTTGATATTGGTCAGTTCTCCCTTGATGGTATAATAGACCACCATGGAGATCACGCCGATCTTTGCCGGATTTTTCACCATTTCCACCACTGCCCGTGAAGAAAATTTTTGTTTAAACCCGCTAATGGGATTAAGCTTTGAAAGTTTGGGTTCAATTGCTTTCCATGAAATAGCAAAGCCCACCTGGGCCACATTTGAAAGAAGGGCGACCAAATAGACACCGGCAAAAAGCGGCAGGCAAATCATGAACATTTTCTGACCATGTACGGCCAAGAGCTCGATCATTTCAAGCCGGGTAAATTCAGGAATTTTCTCAAAGGTAAAATTAAAATGAAAGACCTGGGCTATGTTGTTATAAATATGATTTGCCGAGGCCCACAGGGCAACCACGCCGCCCATGAGGACAAAAACAGAAGGGATTTCAGTACTTTTGGCAACCTGACCTTCCTCACGGGCCTTGCCCAGCTTACGCGACGACGCATCTTCGGTTTTCTCTCCGCCGCTCTCAGGATCTTCAGCCATCTATCATCCACCCCCTGCATAGAAGAGCAGGTACATTAATAATTTTTTAAATCCGCCCACATAATTTTTTGTCACAATGACGACGATCTGAAGAGATAGCCCGAAAAGGAAAAGACCCACAACAATCTTCAAAGGAAAGGCCACAATCATTACATTCATCTGGGGTGCAAACTTTGAAACCAGCCCAAACCCCACACTGACAAAAAACAGGGCAGCCATCACCGGGGCACCGATTTTGATGGCAACCATGAAGAGCCCTCCGGCCAAATCCAAAATTTTAACCAGAAGCACTTTTTGCATGATAAAAACCCCCACCGGCACCAGTTCAAAGCTG
>PIVS01000557.1 GCA_003353855.1 Desulfobacteraceae bacterium | reverse complement strand
TTTGACAACCTTATTTCCAGTATGGGGCTTGAACGGAACAGTGACGCCTTTCTTGTGAACAGTGAGGGGATTCTTCAGACCCACTCCCTCTATTACGGCAACACCCTTGAAAAATGCCCTCTGCAGCTGCCCAGCAAAAGCTTTAAATCCCGGGGCATCGAAGCCGTGGACCGTGATAACAATGATATTATCATTGTCAGTTCCGGGTTTACCATTGCAGACTATATTCTTGTGATTGTCCAGCCCCAATCTGTTGCTCTTAAATCCTGGTATGCCCTGAAAACCGAGATGATCATCATCTTTTTAATAAGCCTCACCATTATTAGCTTTGCCATTATCCAGATGACAGCTGTGCTGATAAAAAGGATTAAAACATCCGATGAACACCGGGAAAATGTTTTAAACGAGCTTCAGCATGCACAAAAACTATCCTCCATAGGAAGACTGGCAGCAGGGGTAGCCCATGAAATCAACAATCCTTTGGCCATTATTAATGAAAAAGCTGGCCTAATGATGGATCTTATTGATCTTTCAACAGATTTCAATCATAAATCAAAATTTGGAGAACTTACCCACTCAATAGTAACATCGGTTGACAGATGCAGGAGAATCACCCATAGACTTCTTGGTTTTTCAAAACGGATTGATGTTAAAATCGAACCTATACAGATCAACACCATCATCCATGAAGTCATTGAATTTTTAGAAAAGGATATTCTCTACCGAAAAGTTGAGGTGAATTTAAACCTGTCCGATTCCCTGGAACCAATTCTCTCGGATCATGGACAGCTACAACAGGTGATGCTCAATCTTTTAACCAACGCCTTTGCAGTTGTTGAAGATGAACTGGGCAGGGTTGACATCGACACAAAGAACACTCAAAATAAAGGTGTGAGTATTAAAATCACGGATAATGGATGTGGTATTCCAAAGAAAATTATTAAAAACATCTTTGATCCGTTTTTCACCACTAAAAAAGAGAAAGGAACGGGCCTGGGCCTTTCAATAAGCTATGGCATCATAACAAAACTGGGGGGAGAGATCTTTGTGGAGAGTGAAATAGGGAAAGGTTCTGTTTTTACAATCATCCTCCCTGAAAAAGCAAATGAAATGGAAGGAGACAATGGAAAACCAGAAAATTAAAATCCTTTTGATTGATGACGAAGAAGAATTTATTTCTACCCTTGCCGAACGTCTGGAGTTGAGAGGATACCAATGCCAGACAGCAGGAGACGGCGAATCAGGCATTCAAATGATTGAGAACGAAAGGTTTGATATCGCGATTCTTGACCTGATGATGCCCGGATTAAACGGGTTGAATACCCTCAGGCAAATCAAAGAGATCACAAAGGAGCTGCCGGTAATCCTGCTGACAGGGCATGGTTCCACCAAAGACGGCATGGAGGGAATGCGCATCGGAGCCTTTGATTTTCTCATCAAGCCCCTGGATATCTATGCCCTGATTGATAAAATCAAATCAGCGCTGAATTCCAAATCCACACAGGTGGGATCATGAAAAACAGAGAGGATGCGACTGCTTTTTTCGGCCAGGTAACCGCAAGCACCACCCATGAAATCCAGAACGTGCTTGCTATCATTAAAGAGAACGCCGGCCTCATGGAAGACTTTATCCTGATGAACCCTGACAACTCGCCTGATCCTAATTCATCTGGCCTTATGGAAAACATTACAAAATGCATTGGCAAAATAAAAGGGCAGGCTTACAGGGGGGTTGATCTCACTTCAGGGCTCAATGCCTTTGCCCATACCACAGACATGGTTTGTGCCCCCGTCAATATAAATGAGATCACCCAAAAACTGATATTTCTTACCAAAAGACTTTTTGCCCAAAAGGGAATAGAGGTAGTGCTGACCGATTGTGAACAATCCCCCTCCATTGAGACAGATCCTGTCATTTTCCAAAAAGTGCTGTGGAATTGCCTTGAATGCCTTATTGAAACCCTGAATCTGAAAACCAATATCATTGTCAATATATTAAATTCAGAGGCTGGAAAGGGGATTGAATTTTGTTTTGAAGATTCGATCCAGGACAATGGGGATTTCAACCGGAAATTGTCCGGGTCAGCCAAATGGAATGACTTGGAAAAAAACTGTAAAAAGATAAGTCTGACCCCCCACCCCATAACCCGGGATTTACCGGGTATTCGAATTTTGCTGGATCGGACTCTCTAACCGTTTTTGTTTCGATTTGTTTCAAAAAGTCTCAAATGATTGTTTCATTTTGTTTTGTTTTAGTTCAACTCCTCATCCTTATTTTACAACATGCTCATTTGATAGCATTTTTTAATTGGCACATTCTTTGCTGTATTATATAATAGTTATTATCCAAAAAGAGTAAACAAGATCCCCAATAATAAGAGGAGGAGGTAAATATGTCAATTTTAACCATAACAAATGGATTAAATGCAAATTCGGAAGAGATCGTTCAAATACTTGGTGAAAAATTCAACAGTCGCATCCTGACAGATGCCGATATTATTGAAAAGACGCATCAAATCAATGATATCAGCCTTTCAGTACTCCAAAAAGTACTTGAGAGCAGACCCATTGCCTTTAATGATTTTACCCATGAAAAAGAAAAATGCATGTCTGCCCTGAAAAAGACACTCTCCAACTTTATCTGTGAGGGCAATTGTATTTTCCATGGCCTCATGGGGCATTTGATACCCGAAACCATCACCCACGCCATGCGGGTGCTGATTATTGCAGAAAAAGATCAGCGGATTAAAAACGGGATGGACAAAAATGATTTGTCTGAAAAGGAAGCAACCAAGGATATTGAACTTTCAGACAAACACGCATTTTTATGGACCCAATCCCTGTTTAATAAAAAGGCATGGGACAAATCTCTCTATGATATTGTCATCCCTTCGAGCAAGCTTGACACAAATGAAGCGGTTGAGCTTGTTTCAAAACATTTTAACAAACTTCCCTTTATCCACGAAGATCTCATAAAACTAGAAGTTTTTGACTTCAAACTGACTGCTGATGTTGAATTGGCCCTGAGTAAAATTGGCCAGGGACTTCTGGTGGAATCCCACGAAGGCGACGTGGTCGTAACCATTGATAAAAAAGTGATGCTGCTCACAAAATTCCAGCAGAAAATCAATGAGACCGCAGGGGCAGTCCCGGGTGTTAATTCAGTGGAAACAAAAATCGGACACAATTATTACAAGGGCAATATCATCCATAACTATGAATTTGAAACCCCCTCAAGAATTCTTCTGGTGGATGATGAAAAAGAATT
>PIVS01001076.1 GCA_003353855.1 Desulfobacteraceae bacterium | reverse complement strand
GAAGAACCTCCATTATTCTTGAGAAAGCCGGGGTTGACTTTGGTATTCTTGGCAAGGCTGAAAAGGACAGCGGCAACGAGGTGATTCGGTTTGGCGAGGAGATGCTCTACCAGGACCTGAAAGAACAAAATACCGAGGCTATTATGGAATCAGGGGTTAAGCAGATCGTGACGGCCGATCCCCATGCCTATAATGCCTTGAAAAATGACTATACAGGTCTTCCTCCTGTGAAGCATATCAGCCAGGTGGTGGCACAAAAAGTTGCCGCGGGTGAGCTGGAACTTTCCGACTGTCTGGATTCGGACAAGGTGTATGTTTACCATGATCCCTGTTATCTGGGGCGGCACAACGGGATCTATGAAGATCCGAGACAGGCCCTTGATGCCATTAACGGATTGACCCGGGTTGAGCTTGAGAAGAGCCGTGATCGGTCTTTCTGCTGTGGCGGCGGCGGTCTCATGCTATTTTATGAACCCGAAGAAGACACTAGAATGGGTGTTTTGAGGGTGAATATGGCTGCCGAGGCCGGTGCAAATGTTATAGTGACGGCCTGTCCTTTCTGCCTTGTCAATATCCAGGATGCGATCAAGGTTGCAGGAAAAGAAGGGGAGATAGAAGCTCTGGATTTTACAGAACTCATAGAACAGCATTTGAAATAGAACAGCGTTACAATAAAATTATTTTTAAAGGAGATGATAATGGAGATTTTGGTATGCGTCAAGCGAGTCCCGGATACTGCCGAGAACGAATTTGAACTCAATGGTGCAGGGAATGATCTGGACCGGGATGATCT
>PIVS01001075.1 GCA_003353855.1 Desulfobacteraceae bacterium | reverse complement strand
CGGATACCCATCCGGTGTGCGGCCCTTTGCTCAGGGGCGGGCCGGCTGCCCTTGCAAGGGAATATCATCTGCCCCATGCAGACCAATATGTGGATGAATGTCATTTTTGTTCAGCCCTAGGCAGATCCCTGGTGGATCGGTTTCCCAAATATTTGACTCCCCGCCAGATATTTGGGCTGAAAGACTAATTTTAAATTTTTAAAAAAAACAAAGAGCCTTATTTGATTTTTTTAACAGACACATTTATTCCATAGCCAAGGTCTTTTGTTTGCTTTCCATAACCCAGCAATTGATCAAGATATACAATTGTTTTGTCCATGATATTCCGTTCAACAAAAAACCGGACAAATTTATGGAGCAGACCATTGGGTTTGTTCCAGGGGCAGACCCGGATACAAATGGAGCAGTGGTTACCATTTTTTGCCCAAAAATCAAGACATTGCATGGCTTTGATGGGCCATTTTTTCATGCCGGGAACATTGTGCATATTCCAGGGTTTATCGGTTCTTTCCCCTTTCATCAAGGATCTGCTGGGACAGTATTTTGCACATAATTCACAATTTTCACAAAATTTTTGAACCCCAATATCAATGGGGGAATCCTGAACAAGGGGGAGATTTGTAAAAACCTTGCTTAGCCGGACCCTCGGTCCAAAATCCCTTGTGATCAATTGTCCGTTACGGCCTGCTTCGCCAAGACCGGCATCAACAGCCATTGGAACATTGATACCCATCTCGTTGACTGCGGGGATTGCCTTATATCCCAACTCGGATATGAAAGTGGCAAGGGATGT
>PIVS01001074.1 GCA_003353855.1 Desulfobacteraceae bacterium | reverse complement strand
CCCTCTTTAGCCCCGAACACGATCATGCCGCCATACCCGTTTTCAAAGAGTTCCCTTGCCACCCCATGTGAGGGATCCCCTTCAAGGCCTGGATACCTAACCCAGGCCACCTTGGGATGATCCTTTAAAAAAAAGGCTGTTTTAAGGGCATTTTCACAATGGGCTTTCATCCTTTGGGCCAGTGTTTCAATCCCCTGGAGAAAGAGCCAGGCATTGTCCGGGCTGATGCAGGCCCCCAGATTTCGCAAAGGGCCCACCCGCATCCGTAAAATAAAGGCAAGGGCAGACAGGTCACCCAGGTCATGGGCATATCGAAGATCATGGTAGGAGGGGTCGGGCTCATTATAGAGCTTAAATTTTTCATCGGTCCAGTCAAATTTGCCGCTGTCCACCACGATTCCGCCGATGGCAGTGCCGTGTCCTCCCATCCATTTGGTCAGGGAGTGGATGACAATATCTGCTCCATGGTCAAGGGGCCGGAGAAGATAGGGGGTGGTAAAGGTGGAATCCACAGCCAGGGGGATGTGGTTTTTTTTGGCAATGGCGGAAATTTTTTTTAGGTTGGCCACATCCAGGGAGGGATTGCCAATGGTTTCCGTAAATAAAAGCCTTGTCTTGGATGTAATGGCCCCTTCAATGTCTTCACCCTTGTCCGGGTGGACAAATTTAACTTGAATGCCCATTTCCGGAAGCATGTTGTGGAACATGGTAAATGTTCCGCCGTAGAGGTTGGCCGTGGACACCACCTCGTCACCCTTGCTGCAGATATTGATGATGGTGTAGAAAATGGCAGC
>PIVS01000556.1 GCA_003353855.1 Desulfobacteraceae bacterium | reverse complement strand
AATCAATGGTTAGCAACAGGCAATTATTACACCTCCTATAAACAGGAGCAGCGAACATTTTCCACCCACCTGGACCGGTCTATCTTTACCCTATTTCTCATCCTGCTTTTTGCCTGGCCTTTTCTTTTTCCCATGGGCAACAAGTATATGCTGGTGATTGATAACATTCTCATCGCCATAGTGGCGGTCATGGGATTGAATCTTGTGACCGGATTTGCAGGGCTCATCTCCATCGGCCATGCCGCTTTTGTGGGAATAGGTGCCTATACCGTGGCCTGCTTTGGACAAATCATGGGAAGTTCCCATGTCATGATGACCCATTTCTGGCCCCTGCTCATTATCATGGCAGGGCTTATGGGGGCCTTTTTCGGCGGCCTTGTGGGACTGCCGGCCCTGAGACTAAAGCACCTTTATCTGGCCATCGCCACCCTCTCCTTTCAGATGATTTTTCAGTGGGTGATCAATTTTATGACCTTTTTTAACCAGGGCCAAACCATATCTGTGAGCCGGGTGTTCTGGTTTACCGGGAAGGTGGGGAGAAAGGATCATTATCTGTTCTGGTATTATGTAATCCTGGTCTGTGTGATCCTTTTGGGATTCGGGATCAGAAACCTGCTCAAGACCAAATATGGCCGCTGTCTTGTGGCGGTTAGGGACAATGACAGGGCAGCCGATGCCATGGGCATACACCCGGGGCTTACCAAGGTTTATGCCTTTGCCCTGGCCGGCTTTTTTGCAGGTGTTGCAGGGGCTTTGCATGCCTACGTCTACCGGGGGGTCGGGTTTGAATCCTTTACCCTCCACGAATCGGTCTCCTATCTTGCCATGGCCATTGTCGGGGGATTGGGCACCCTGAACGGATCATTCTGGGGACCGGTTGCCATTAAGCTGCTGGATCTTAAGGTTGAACAATTGGCAGAGCTGGCCGGTGACTACCTGCCCTCCGGCATGAACCTTGCCACGGCGTTGAAGCCCTTTACCTTTGGCCTCGTTATTGTTCTGTTCCTCATGTTTGAACCCAGGGGGATTGCCAATTGGTGGAGAATCACTAAATCCTACACCAAGCTATGGCCCTTCCGGTACTGATGGAGCTGCCGGCCGAGCGATTGCTTTTAACCGTATTTTACGTAATAAACCCAAACCAAAGAGGAGAAGAAACATGAAGAGTAAAAAATCATTACTTCTAACCGCATTACTGGTTTTTGTCATGATGGTCGCATTTACTGCATCTGTTAATGCAGGGGGAAAAGTTTACAAATTAGGATTTTCCGGCGCAATTACAGGCCCCACTTCTGATGCTGGGAATCCTCTTTCCAAAGGAATTG
Source organism: Desulfobacteraceae bacterium (assembly GCA_003353855.1). Taxonomy (GTDB): domain Bacteria; phylum Desulfobacterota; class Desulfobacteria; order Desulfobacterales; family Desulfobacteraceae; genus NBML01. The sequence continues at coordinate 1,954 of PIVS01000556.1, read as the reverse complement.
AAGACTGGTTTAAATATGTAAATGATAACAAACTGCTGGGCGATGACAAAATTGAATGCACTATCCGGGATGATCAATATAAAACAAATATAACCAAGAGAAATTTTGAAGAATATCTGGACGACGGGATTGTCTTTTACCTGAACTATTCAACGGGCAGCACCCTGGGACTCAAACAGGATTTTGAAGAAGAAAAGATGCCCACCGTACCCTCCTCCTACCATGAAGGTAACCTGGTTGACTCAGATTATATTTTTATCCCGGTTGCCACATATTCTGAAAACATGGTAGCCCTTGCAGAATATGTTGTTAAAAATCATAAGGGCGGTGGTGTACCAAAGGTTGCGCTTTTTATTCACCCCTCCGCATTTGGCCGGGGCCCTGTGGATGACACAAAAAAAGCAGTCGCAGCCGGGCTGAAAATGGAAATTATAGAAGTGGTTGAACATGGTAAGGATCTTGATAACTCAGCCATGCTGCAGCGCCTCAAGAGCAAAGGGGTTCAATATGTTATTTCCCATACGGTTCAGTCCCCTGTTGCTACCATGTTAAAGGATGCCGTTCGTCTTAATGTTAAAGCAGGTTCCTTTGGTGAAGAAGGAAAATTGACCTTCCTGGGCGCTCATTACACCGGCGGCAGTGACCTTATCGCCCTGGCAGGTGACGCAGCAGACGGCTATTTATGGACCTGCTCATACAACCTGACCTATGAAGACAATGACAAAACAAAAAAACAGCTTGAGCTGGCCAAAAAATATGGCCGGGACGACAAAGCTGCCAATTCCCACAACTATGCGGCCGGTATTCTCCAGGCTCAGATTCCGACCCAGGCCATTATCCTAGCAAAAGCTGCCGGACTGGAAGTTAACCCGGCAAACCTTTATAAAATGATGAATGAGATGAATGGCTCAAAAGCATATGATTCCTTTGCTGCAGTCGGACCCGTAACCTATTCCAAGGATGACCATGTGGGTGTTGACCTCGTAAATATTTACAAGGTTGAGGGTAACAAATTTAAGGCAATCAGTTCAATTGAATCTGAATATATGAAGAAACTTAGGGCCGCTCAATAAATTGCCTGATTAGAAAAATTTTTTGTTGAACCTAACTTACCGGAGGCATGGGTAAATGCCTCTGGTAAGTTTAATTTGAAAATAAAGAAAGGGCATATGGAAAATCTGCTTGAAGTGAACAATATTGAAGTGGTCTACAATGATATTATTCAAGTCCTGCGCGGTGTCAGTTTGAATGTGCCAAAGGGCAGTATAGTCTCATTATTAGGAACAAACGGTGCCGGCAAAACCACAACTCTCCGGGCCATAAGCGGGCTTTTAAAACCGGAAAATGGTGCCATTAAGGAAGGCCATATAACCTTTAATGGAACAGATACCACCCAACTCATGGGAACGGATGTGGTCAAACTGGGATCGGTCATGGTTCCTGAGGGTCGACGGGTGTTCAAGCATTTGACCGTAAATGAAAACATTGTGGTGGGCTCCATTACCCGCAAGGACGGCTCTGCCGCCATCCGGAAAGACGTTGATCTGATGTACAAACATTTCCCAAAACTGTCAAAGGTCATCAACCGCATGGCAGGTTACAGCTCGGGTGGAGAGCAGCAGATGATTGCCATTGCAAGGGCACTCATGGCCTCTCCGAAAATGCTCATGCTGGATGAACCTTCCCTGGGACTTGCCCCCCTGTTGGTAAAAGAAATATTTGACAACATTCAACGAATTAACAAAGACCTTGACACGACAATCCTGGTGGTGGAGCAAAATGCCAAGGTTGCCCTTGCCATTTCCGATTATGCATATATCATGGAATCTGGTAAGATTGTTCTTGAGGGCCCCTCGGATGAACTGCAGGACAACCCGGATGTCAAAGAATTTTACATGGGTATCACCAAGGGCGGGGGCAGAAAATCCTTTAAGGATGTTAAATCCTACAAGAG
>PIVS01000555.1 GCA_003353855.1 Desulfobacteraceae bacterium | reverse complement strand
AATACATGCTTTCTATATGGGCATGTATGTGCGCACCATAAAACGTAGAAACAAGGATGGGTCTGAGGTTGAATATATTCAATTAGCCCACAATACCCGCCACCCTGAAAAAGGCTATTCTCGAGCCGAAGTCGTCTACTCATTCGGACGGCGGGACCAGCTTGATGTGACCGCTCTTAAACGTCTTGTCAGCAGCCTGAGCCGGTTCATAAGCCCTGAAAATGCACAAGAGCTGGGAGTCCAGGGTACAGATCTCAAGTTCATATCCAGCCAGCCAGCCGGTGGGGCACTCCTGCTTAAAGGGCTGTGGAAGCGTATCGGTATTGATGGTTGTCTTGCCGAGGCATGGATTTTCTGCTCAAACATGAACAAGTGATCCAGAAAAAAGTTTTTTGGGCAACTGCCCAACTGATGAATCTTACAGTGGATCTGATATTTTTTGATACCACCAACACCTATTTTGAAATGGATGGCCCCGGAGACTCAGAACTATTAGCGTTTGGTAAATCCAAACACAAAAGAGATGACCTACCTCAGGTCACCATAGGGCTGGCTGTCACAAGAGAAGGCATCCCTGTCCGATGCTGGGTTTTACCCGGGAACCAAAACGATGCCAAGTGCGTTGATCAGGTCCAAAAGGATTTGAATGATTGGAAGCTGGGTAACGTTATCTGGCAAGGCGTTGCTCAAGACAAAATATGCCCTCCTGGCTCATAGATCCATGGGCAGATATCTCAAGGAGCTGAAGTCTGGCAAGTTGAAGGTGGATAAGGCCAAAATAAAGCAAGCAAAAAAGCTGGATGGCAAATATCTTTTAAGCACCAGTGACAAGAGCCTGTCTGCAGAAGATATCGCCCTTGGCTATAAGCAGCTCATGGAAGTCGAGCGGGCTTTCCGCACCTTAAAATCGACTCTGTCTCTCAGGCCGGTGTATCACACCAAAGACGACCGCATCAGATCCCATGTCATGCTTTGCCAGCTTGCCTTGCTTTTGGTCCGGGTTACGGAGCTTGAGACTGGCATGACCTGGCCGAAGGTGCGCGCCGAAATGGAACGCCTTCATTTAAGAAAATTTTATAGAGTTTATATTAACTCCTCGACATTTTTCAAATTGCTTCCATCCGTACATGGTTAAACCTTTTAATTAAAACTGGATTTCAATTGGAAGAATTCGCAGAACAAACGGCCACGGATGAAGTTCTGGAAAAAATCCCAAAGTTTAATTTCACCAGAATCGTGGCCTTTTTTCTGATTATCCACTGTAGAAAAGCGGTTTAATTCTCGGTACTGCTCCCAACATTTTTCATGAGTTGGATGTAATATTGTATCGACTTAACATAACCCTCAATTTCGACCCTTTCATTGGTCCCATGAATACGTCCCGGAGTATCCGGACCGAAGATAGCAGGCGCAAACCGATAACAATCATCTGCAATAGCAACATAATGCTTGGAATCCGTTCCGGCCATCACTAATCCGGGTGTCACCGCCGTTCCTGGGAACATCTGATAAATGGTCTTTTTTATCGCCCTATGTCCAAAAGAATCGGTGCTCGCAATGGGCGAAGCTTCGCCATTTGTCCGGCCATGAATGGTGATTTCTACGTTTGGATCATTGATCGCCTTCTTCGTATGGGCTAGGACATCTGCAACCGTATCGCCAGGCAAGACCCTGAAGTTAACCAGGGCATGTGCTTTTGAAGGCAGTATATTTTCCTTAACACCACCATCCATAATCGTTGGAGCCGTGGTTGTGCGGATCATGGCATTGGTTGTATTTTTTTTGGCCAGTTGGTTTAAGATCACTCCTCCAAACAACCATTGATTTGCAAACAGCGCCTTTTGTACAAAAGGCAGATCAGGTCCGATGGTATCAAACAGCTGACCTGCAGCACCAGACAGGGAAGCTGGCATCTGGTTTTGTTCCAATTGGCTGATTGCCTTGCTTAGAACTCCCAGGGTAGTCTGAGTGGGAGGCATTGAAGAATGTCCCCCTTTGGTTTCCACTGATATTTTCAAGGTTACATATCCCTTCTCAGCCAAACCGATGACAGCAAGTTGTTTTTTTGAAGGTGAAAGTTCTTCATTAAGTATCACCATCCCTTCATCTAGCGTAAAGGCTACCCTGATCCCTTTGGCTTTAAAAACCTCCACGATCTTGGCAGCGCCTTCCGGTCCACCGATCTCTTCATCATGACCAAACGCAAAATAGATGGTTCGTTTGGGTTGGAAACCAGTTTGGAGCAGTTTTTCAGCCGCTTCCATCAATCCGGTCAAAGTCGATTTCATGTCCAAGGCACCCCTTCCCCAGACAAAACCATCCGCGATTTGACCGCTGAATGCGTCATACTTCCAATTTTTTTCAGTTCCAGGTTCGACCGGCACGATATCGGTATGAGCAACAAACATAACAGGCTTTAAGGACTCATCAGAACCTGTCCATTTATACAGCAGCGAATAGTCGTTGATGACTTCACGTTCCAGTTTTTGATGAATTAAAGGATAGGTTTGTTCCAGAAAAGCATTGAATTTTAAGAAGGGCTCCGGATTAAACATAGAGGAATCCTGGGTGGAAAGGGTACAATATTGAATCGCGTCTGAAAGGTGAGCGGCAACATCATCAATATCAACTTCCACGGGGTTAACCGCTGCAACTTTATCCTGCTTGGAAGTAAAAAGAAATGTCTTGATAAGAATGACAATGATCAAAACAACGAGTGCAAGAGGTAAATATAACATCAGCTTTTTCATAAAAATCCGTTAAAAAGAGAAAAGGTGAAAAAGAAATCAAACGATTTATCGTTTTTCTGATTCAATTTCTTAGAATATCTCGACGCTTATTAAAGAATGAGTAAATGCTTTTTGGTCTTTTGTCAAGATGAAGACGATTTTTTTTTTACAAACCTGAAAAATATCCCCCCAGGCAAATCATGATTACGGATATCCCAAAGATTCAGATGATTTAAAATTTTACCTATTATTTCAAAATCATCAATAATAGATAAGATTTTCATTTGACCCTGGCATTTTGGGCAGATAAAAGGATCGACCCCATAGATTTTTTGGTACATGTTCAGAGGGGTTGATGACTATGGCGTTATTGAATCCAAGATAAGTCAAGGTCTTGTCCTTTAAAATGTGAATATATAGCCGCAACCAATAATGGAAAAGAATTCAAGGATCGAATTGCACACGTTTGTTTGAAAGACAATATTCGCTCCACCCAACGGTTACCCTTTTCACTTTGAGTCCCTTTGCTTCTCTTTCTCCACAAGACACCAAATCGTAA
>PIVS01001073.1 GCA_003353855.1 Desulfobacteraceae bacterium | reverse complement strand
CTTGTACATGTTTGTTAACAATATTATTTCCATGGGCCAGCAGAAATATACTCAAAAGAAATTTTCCTAACACCAGGAGGTCATATGAAAGAAACCCAGGAATTTACTGGAAAAGATGTGGACACTGCTGTAAAAAATGCTTGTTCAGCCCTCGGTATCTCAAAGGGAATGCTGAAATATCAAGTAATTTCAGCAGGTGCATCCGGTATCTTCGGAATTGTAGGCCGAAGGGATGCCAAGATCAAGGTAACGCTTCCGGATACAGAGACTGCCTCTGCTGAAGAGTTGGAAGGGATCAAATCAATTGTGGATGAAGCCTTTGGAGAGGACACCCGGCTGGAAGCAGATATAGTGCCACAACCAAAGCAGAAAACAAAACCGAAGCCAAAGCCAAAGGCAAAGGCAAAACCAAGACCCAAGACTAAGCCGAAGAAAGATGCAGACCCGGTCAGCGAGATAGACCAGGCTCCGGGGATGGAGGAGGAGGACAATGGGAAATGGGCCTTGGAACCCGAGCCCAAGACTGCTCCGCCAAGGGAGGATCTCCCTCCGCCTGTGGATGTAACCCAGGAGTCCATTGACCTGGGTAAGGAAGCATTGCAGAAAATGGCAAATCTGATCACCGATGATGCCCTCGTTGAAGCAGAAACCGAAGAGGATCGCCTCACCCTGAAGATCGCCGGGGGCAATGCAGGTATCCTCATTGGCCGCAAGGGTCAGACCCTGGATGCCATGCAGTTTTTGACAGATAAAATCATCAACAGAAAGAGTGAGGCCCGGGTCCGGGTAAAGGTGGAT
>PIVS01000554.1 GCA_003353855.1 Desulfobacteraceae bacterium | reverse complement strand
TCAGTGCGGTAGACTGCTGTCTACACGAAGCCCGGTGGTTAATAACTGCCGGGCTTCACTTGTCTTATGCAGGTAAAATATCGTGGCATTTTCTGGGGATCAGAACACGCCAATCTACAAAAAACGCTTACGACTTTCATCGTGGATCCGAGTGCAATTTTTATTCCATGCCATCCAGAACATCTTGTAATTTGTGAATCAATTGACTGGGTATCAATGGCTTAGTAATGTAATGAATCCCTTTTTTTAAAAAACCATGATGGGATATGATGTCGTCTGTATAACCAGACATATAGACTACTTTCATGGAAGGTCTTTCACTACAAAGTACTTCGGCTAATTTTCGGCCATTCATTTTCGGCATGATCACATCAGTAAGAAGCAGGTCAATTTTATCCTTGCTGTTTTTACTTATTTCTATCGTTTTCTCAGGATCGGAAGCACTAAGCATCTTGTATCCTAACGGCAACATGCAGTCTGTTACAATCTTAACAATTTGTGGTTCATCATCAACCACCAGGATTGTCTCTGTTCCCTGTTTGGGGGTCCATTGTTTCGTCGAAATTTTTTCTTTGTCAGCCGGCTCCGAAGATTGTGGGAAATAAATTTTAAAAACGGTCCCTTTTTCTGGCTCACTATAGACATAGATATGACCATTATGCTGCTTTACAATACCATATATAGTAGACAAACCCAGCCCAGTCCCTCTGCCTTTTCCTTTAGTCGTAAAAAAAGGTTCAAAAATGTTCTTCTGCACGGATTTGGTCATTCCCACCCCAGTATCTGTCACTGTAAGCAGTACATATGAACCAGACGCAATACCTGGGATTTGCAGGTCATAATCAGCATCCAGGGTTACAATCGTTGTTTCAAAAATAAGGCTGCCACCATTGGGCATAGCATCTTTTGCGTTCACTGACAGATTTATAAGAATCTGCTCCAACTGGGTTGGGTCTGCTTTGATGTTGCCAACGGATGATTTATTATGGAGGATCAGCTTCACATCCTCACCAATCATCCGACCAATCATTTTGGCCAGGTTATCGATAATTATATTAATATCTACCGACTTCATCTCCATTACCTGTTTACGGCTGAACGCTAATAACTGCCTGGTGAGGCCGGCGGCCTTTTTCCCGGCTTGGTAAATGGCCTTGACTTTTTCTTTTTCCAGGCTGTTGCCCGAAAATTCCAGTATGACTAATTCACTGTATCCGATAATTATTGAAAGAAGATTGTTGAAATCATGAGCCACTCCACCTACCAACCGCCCAACCGATTCCATTTTTTGTGCCTGGAGATATTGCTCTTGAAGTTTTTTACGTTCAGTAATATCTCGTGAAAGGTGGATGACCTGAACAATTTTGCCGGATTCATTTTTTATTGGAGTGGCACAGACCTCCTCAAATATTTTACGCCCATCTGCTTTAAAATGAATATGTTCAACGATACGGGTTTCTTTTTCTTCAAGCGCTTCCAAAAGCGGACAGAAATGGTCAGGTTCTGTGCAGGGTGAAGAAAGGTTGTGGGTCACCTCGTAACAGGTTTTTCCAAGCACTTCTGGCTCAACCAGTTCATGAGCTTTCAGGAAAGCAGGGTTTACTTGTTGAATGGTAAAGTCGTCCACATTGATAATAGCAATGGCATCAAGCATGGAGTTTGTGATGGTTTCACTAAATTTTTTGGCCTTTTCAAGTTCTGCGGTCCGTGCTTTAACCCTGGTTTCCAGTTCTGTATGGGATTGATGCAGGCTCTTGGTTGCTTTTTGTTCTGCAAGCCTTGCTTGAGCAAACAGAACAGCGGCGACAGCAAGAAAAATAAAGGCTAATAAATTAAAAACAATATATGTTATTCGAATTTTTACCGGTCCGGTTATAAGCAAATCATCAGGTAGAAACAAAACAAGCTTCCAGAAATATTCTTCTGCCTCTTTATTTGTCAGGCTGGGGGCAAAGGCCTTTCCTGTACCGGTGCTGGATTTCCAGCTTTCATGTAAAGGATAGATCGTGGTAAAGGAATACAATCCATTTCCATTGGAAAATTGACCGGAATCATCCGCTTTTATCTTTTGCCAGATCTTCGGCTCCATAGTCTTCATGGTTGAATTTTTACCGGTTTCATACATAAAACCCCATTCCAGCTTGGGGGCGAACTGGTTAACCAGCCAGTAACTATCTGAATTCAGCAGCATACATTGACTGGAAGAGGACTTTTTCAGCTTTTTTATGTCTTTTATGAGATTTGCAGCAAGATAATTAAAGATAACAATGCCGCGTTTCTGTCCTTTTTTATCAAAAATCGGGCTTCCGAAGCGGATCATTGGTTTAAGCGGTTTCTCGATTTCGCCATGCTCGATGTTCAGATCAAGAGGGGATACAAAAATCTCATTTTTATTCAAACTGAATGTATCCTGGAAATAATATCTGTCTTTTTTAACCTGGAGAGATTCTTCCTCGACAACAACAGGCACTTTGTCAGCAGAAAAATTTACTCTAACACCCTCCTTGCCATCAGCATTGATAATACGTACCTGGTCATAAATTTTTGCACCTCTGCTGAATAAGCTAAAGTCATTGCTGATATGTTGTTTGTTGGGACCTGAATTTTCAAACATGGCAAACATTTGACTGTAATTGGCAAAAAAAAGGAGGTCTGCAACAATTAAATTGAAGTTCTTTGCTATGCTGGATTGCTGAAGATTAATAGTATGGGATGCCTGAATTTGCAGGAGGGTCTTTTTTGATTTCATTTCAAAATGGTAAAAAGTCCACAGAACACTGCTGGTTAGAATAAAAAACGGCAGAAATACGAACAATGCGTTTTTTGAACTTTGCCAGGTAAGTATTTTTTTGGTCATGAAGGCGCTCCTTCATTGTTTCTATCAATCCGATATAGCAAGTTAAGTGAGGTGCGAAATAATACGTAATTCATTCCACATCCATTGACCTAAATCACCTATAATCTACTAAACTTACAAAATAGTTTGCGTCGCATCAAGTTTTTATTGAGGTTTTATTGTCATCCGCTATGAACGTATTGCTAACCCGCTAAAAAAGTGCAGCTTTTTTAGTCGGTGTTCAGCAAATTGTGTACGCCCGGCATGGGCGTGAACTTATGGGGTGCAAGTCCCCTATACGTGAATCCTGTTGATGCATATAGCATTAGCAGAAGTATTAGCTGAAGGCTCATGTCGCGTTTTGAGGTCTTACTTGATCATCACCTCAATCAGTGAGTGCAGCAGGGATTTCCCTCGTTTACCGACATTATGAACGAACTCAAAGAATCCGAGGTAAAAAGG
>PIVS01000087.1 GCA_003353855.1 Desulfobacteraceae bacterium | reverse complement strand
GGGTCTCAGAATTCGGGCCAATACCCGTGTCGCTGACAGTTAGCTTTACAAAGAATCCGGACTCCAGGCCATAGGCCTCGGCTGTTCCATTTAGAATGGCCGAAGCTTCTGTGACCACGGAAAGCTTCCCCCCCCCGGGCATGGCAAGAAGGGCGTTGTCAACAATAGTCGCAATCACCTGGTTGATTTTATCAGAATCAGCATTGATCACCAGGGGTTTGGTATCCAGATCCACGTCCAGCACAATCTTTTTCCCCTTGAGATCCATATTTTCCATTGCCCTGCGAACCAGACGGTTCACATCAATGGGACTGGTATAATAGGCATCCACCTTGGCAAAACCCAGAAGCTGATTGGCGATTTCCGATCCCTTATCAATACAGTCAATAATTTCAGTAACATGCCCGATAAGCGGATCAGACGGATTGATACTGTTCATCATCAATGAAGCATGGCCTTTTATGGCGGACAAAAGATTGTTAAAATCGTGGGCAATACCACAGGCAAGCGCCTCAACCGCATCTGATGACTCTTTTTTCAATTGTATGTATTCCATTTACCACACCTAACTTAACCAATTTATAAAACCATTTACCCGTTTATTCTTATTATAATCCGGAATTGGTTTCTTTTTCAATCAGGGAAACCCTGATTTTTGCCTAAAAAACTATTTTTCACTCCAGGGATATAATTCCTTCTTTAATGGCAAATTTTGTCAATCCGGCAACACTGAATATATTTAATTTTTTCATGATATTTCTGCGGTGGGTTTCAACGGTTTTAATGCTCACACTCAGCTTTTCGGCAATATCCCGGGTTTTTTCCCCTTCAGCCACCAGCTGGAGAACCTCCCGCTCTTTTTTTGATATTTTATTAAATTTCGGAATCTGATCACTGCTGGAAAAAGCAAACCCCTGGCTGTCCACATACATTCTTGCAATGACAGGCGTCAGGTAAAAATTACCGCGAAGAACATCCTGAATCGCATCATACAACTCGCTAAAGGCTGATTCTTTTAAGATATACCCCGAGGCACCTGCTGCAAACATTTTATCAATGATAGTTTTACTGGAATGCATGGACAGGGCAATGATTTTTGTGTGGGGCACTGCCTTCTTGATCCTGGCCGTAGCCTCCACGCCATTAAGATCCGGCATGGAGATATCCATCATCATGACATCGGGCCTCAGTTCAATGGCCTTTTCCACAGCTTCACGGCCATTCTGGGCAATATCCAATACGCAAATGCCCTTTTTTTCCAGCAGGCTTTTCAGCCCTTCCCTGATAATGGCATGATCATCTGCTATGATGACTTTTATTTTCATATTCTCCCTGTCCAGATTATTTCATCAAAGCTTATCCCGAAGAGGACTGAAAATCAAATACTAATTTGATTTTCTTATTGACAAGTCCACCATTCTCTTTATAATGATCTTCTATTATGATGTTCTTATACACAGAAACAAAATTTGCCAAGAAATATCCCCTCGGCAAGATGACAGATCTCTGGCGTTGGCGGTACAGCCGCGGCTGCAGAATTGATTCTGTCTGAAATGAACCCATAAAAGACAAGAAACCCAAGGCTGCAGAGAAAATGGCAGCCTTTGTTATTTAAGGGTTGTCCCAGATCTCCCGCCTTTTTTATTGCCCATTGAATTGATTACTGATACAAACCTTTATTGAATATTGGAGGAATAAAATGTTAGTCGTATTGGAAAAAGGCACAACTGAGGAACGCATCCGGACAATTGTCGGGATCATTGAAAAACGAGGATACACAGCCCGGCCCATACCCGGAGGTGATCGGGTCTCCATCGGCATCCTCCATAATAAAGGATCCGTTGATGCAGCCCTTTTCCTGGGCCTTGACGGTGTAAAGGAGGTTATTCCGGTGACAAAACCCTATAAGCTTGTCAGCCGGGAGTTCAGGCAGAAAAATACCCACGTAGAAATTGGTGACGCTGTTTTCGGCAATGGAACCATGCCCGTGATTGCCGGCCCCTGTGCTGTTGAAAGTCTAGACCAGGTACTATCCATTGCTAAATCTGTAAAAAAGGCGGGTGCAAAACTTTTCAGGGGAGGGGCATTCAAGCCCAGAACATCCCCCTATTCCTTCCAGGGACTGGGAGAACAGGGCCTCCAATTCCTGGCAAATGTCAGGGAAGAAACAGGCCTGCCTGTTGTTACAGAAGTCATGGATGTTGAAAATTTTGATATTGTAGAAGCCTATGTGGACGTGGTCCAAATAGGCACCCGAAATATGCAGAACTACAGTCTGCTCCGTCGGGCTGGAAGATCCAAAAAACCCGTGATCTTAAAACGGGGAATGTCAGCCATGCTCCAGGAATGGCTCATGGCAGCGGAATACATAATGGAAGAGGGCAATTCAAATGTCATCCTCTGTGAAAGAGGGGTCAGAACCTTTGTTCGCCACAGCAGGAACACCCTGGACCTGTCCGTGGTTCCCGCCGCTAAAAAAGAAAGTCATCTGCCGATTATTGTGGACCCAAGCCATGCGGCCGGTGTCCGGGACCAGGTGATTCCCCTTGCCTATGCCTCGACAGCCCTTGGTGCAGACGGGCTGATGATCGAGGTCCATAACAAACCGGAAGAAGCGCTGAGTGACGGAGCCCAGTCCCTTTATCCGGATCAGTTCACAGGGGTGATGAAAAAAATGAATGCCATTCGCTCAATTATTGGAAATGATTAATGAAGACCTTTCAGGTAAATGGCCAACAAGGGCTTTCCTACATCCATGTGGGTGAAAGCCTCTCAAATATCAACTCCTATATTCCTCCGGGCGTTACCCCCGTCATTATAACGGATGAAAATATAAAAGGTCTCTATGGAAACAAATTTCCAGACGGCCCTGTTCTCACCATCGGCACCGGTGAAAAGATCAAAACCCTTGCCACTGTGGAAAACCTTTTAAAACAATTAATCTCTCTCTACTGTGACAGGGGAAGCTTTATCCTGGGGATAGGGGGGGGGATTGTAACTGACATAGTCGGCTTTGTTGCCTCCATTTTTTTGCGGGGGGTACGATTTGGCTTTGTCTCCACCTCCCTTCTTTCCCAGGTGGATGCCAGTGTGGGCGGAAAAAACGGGGTCAATCTTTCTGCCTTTAAAAACATGGTGGGTGTCTTTAACCAACCGGAATTTGTCATCTGCGATCTTGATCTGTTGAAAACACTGCCCAAAGCAGAAATTTCTAACGGCCTGGCCGAAATTGTCAAGCACAGCCTTATCTGTGATGCCGACCTGCTTGCCTTTATTGAAAATAACCGGCAAAAAGCCCTGGATCTGGACAGGGACACGATTTTCCGGCTGGTGGCAGATTCCGTTGCCATCAAATCCCGGGTGGTTCAGCAGGATGAAAAAGAATCGGGGGAGAGGCGGAAACTCAACTTCGGTCACACCATAGGCCATGCTGTTGAGAAATTGAACCAGGACAAATCAAATAAGGAACAACAGGTCCAGGCAGGCCATGGCAGGGCCGTCTCCCTGGGCATGGTGGCAGCTGCCCTGTTTTCCCAAAAAAAAGGAATGCTGTCCCAAAAGGATGTGGATCGAATAACAGCCCTTTTAAAAGGCCTGAACCTTCCTGTGGAACTGGATTACAAGGCTGATCAAATCATTAAGGCAGCTTCCAGGGATAAGAAAAAACAGGGCAGCAGTCTCTATTTTGTATTCCTTGAATGCCTGGGAAAGGCCCGGGTGGAAAAGATCTCTTATGCTGAAATGAATGATTTTATCACTTCTGTGTTCACCTAATGGGAATATCATTCATATTTTCATGATATGCGCCACCCGTATATCCTAATACTCGATTGTTGATTGGAATTTTCTGCTTTTAGGCAATGAACCGACTATTCTGTCCGAGGGATGCTCCCAAATGCGATTTATTCTCAATAACCGGCATGGCCGGAGCATGGTATTTGCTTCTGGCCACAACAAAAAATGAAACTCCTTTAATTACAACATCTTGGTGAGAGTTTCATATAAAGCATGAATCCATCTTAAAATTGGTCAGCAGTCTGATTTCTTCAACTGGTCCCGGTTTAAGCAGATGGGCTTCGTCTATAACCAGGACCACTGTCCGGCCCCGCTGTTCTTTGCAGTCCAGTAGTTCTTTCTGGATCTGCTGATAATTGCCACTCTTGCTAAACCGATTTTCCAATCCCAATAACCTTTACGTCCTATTCTTTGAAATTTATGTTGGAAAAAGCAGCTTTGTATTCCCAGATGTCCTTATATGTGTCATCGAATTAGTGTTGGATATTTTATATCTTGTTGAGAAGGAGGGGTGTCTATTGGCCAATACTGGTGCAGTTTGGAAACTGCCATCCTCAAGAACAGGGGTTAATCAACAAACATTAACTGGTCCTTGAAGGAGCCTGTTTCATCCCATTCCGCAAATTTTTGGAAATTGTCCCGGGAAAGCCACTCCATAAACAGGTCTACGCAGTCCGGGCACAATTGAGTGCCCCTGACATCATCAATGATCTGCATGGCATTCTCGACCTTCATTCCCGTACGGTAAGGCCGATTGCTGGTCAGGGCGTGGAAGGTGTCTGCCACGGCAGTGATCCTTGCCCATAGAGGAATCTGAGATCCTTTGAGCCCGTTGGGATACCCTTTACCGTCCATACGTTCATGGTGACAGCGGACCATGGGAACAATGTCTGCCAGACTATCAACCGGAGACAGTATACTGGCCCCGATTTCCGGATGCTGCTGAATACAGGAAAATTCCTTATCGGTAAGGCAGTCGGGTTTTAAAAGTATGGTGTCGCTGATCCCTATTTTACCGATGTCATGGAGATGGCCTCCGATGAGGATGGTCTGAACTTCCTGGCTGGAGGCCCCGGAAAACTCGGCCAGGGCGGCGGCAATCCCTGCTACAGCAGTGGAGTGTCCTTTGGTATAGGCATCCCTGGCCTCCAAAGCCGTGACCAGGCTTGTGATGGTGGACAGCATGAGCCGCCGTTCCGAATCCAGCCGCTCCCGGTCCTTGAGCAGCATAACAAATTGATCGGACAAGAGTTTATCAACCAAAATGGTAAGCTGGTCCATGTTGAAAGGCTTTACCAGGTAAGCCTGGGCACCTCTTCTAAGCATACGCTGCATGTGGCCCCGGTCGCTGTTGGTGCTCATGACAATAAAGGGAATAGACTTGAACAGCTCATGGTCCTGGACCGCCTCGCAAAGCTCAAACCCGTTCATCACAGGCATATCAATGTCGGACAGGATAAGATCAGGCTGGTGGAATTCCAGCTTTTCCAATGCATCTGCACCGTTTACAGCAGTGAGGATACAGTAGCCTGCCTTGGAAAGTTCGGTATTGACCAGATGCCTGATCACAGATGAATCATCGACGACCAGGATGAGTTTGGAACTGTTGAAACTGGATTTGGATAAAAGGCGCTCCACTGAATCATATATCTGGCTGTGAACCTCACCTTTTGACAGATAGGCCGAGGCACCGGCCTGGAAGCCCTTGTGGATATCCTCTTCAGAATCAAAGGAGCTGATCATCAGGATGGGAATTGCCCGGGTGGAGGGATCGGCTTTCAATTCCCGACACATATCAATACCACTTTTAACGGGCATCTCCACATCAGTTATTATGAGATCAAAATGGGCATTCAGGGCCAGATCCAGCCCCATTTCTCCATTATTGGCTTCTGTTGTGTCACAGGTAAATTTATCAAGGTATCCCTTGATCACATTACGGACCATCCGGCTGTCATCCACAATGAGAATTTGATTTCTGGTCATCCGTTCTCCCCCTGAACCTTCCGGGCTTATTTTGTTGAGCCCCTGTGACTTGCCTGCAGTCCGTGATATGACTTACATTCGGCATCAATTCCGAACTCCGTTTTTCCCACACTGTCATTGCATAATTTCAAATGCCGTGTCAATGCACCATGTAAAAAATCAATTGCAAATAAGTGGGGGAGGGCAACTTCTCCCGGGGGCAGTCCTCCTGGTAATATTATTTTTATCCGCCTGTGCCAATCAAGGGGTAAGGGTTTCCCCAGTAAGTGTGGTCCCCACGGGGGAACTATTTTGGTAAGCCCGGACGCTTTTCATTCTCCAGGGCCTGACGCTGATGATTGGGTGCGGAAACAGCCATGGGGTCAATGTTCACCACGGAGCCCAGTGGAATTCCGGCTATTATCGATACAAGCGTCCCCATCACTGGCCCCCGGCAGTTTTCAACCTATCTTTTCAGCACCAGACGGAATCCTATATACTCGCTTTTCATGGTAGAGATGGCACGATTCCTTGCTGAACACCGCAAGACTGCTGTAGTGTCGACAAAAGATCCACCCCGGACCACCCCGGGATTTGCCATCTTTCCGATTAAGGGGATTCTCCCGTGAATGGGTTTTGTAGGCCTTTTTGTCATAGACATCCCCGCACCATTCCCGGACATTGCCGCCCATGTCATAGAGGCCGATATCATTGGGGGGAAAGCTTCCCTTCACCGCAGTCCGCCCCCTGAACTCTCCGGCATTGCAGGTGCCGCAATTTTCTTCGGGACGATAGGAATCCCTTCCCCATGGATAGGTATTTTTTTGCCCCCTATTTCTACAGGCATACTCCCACTGGGCCTCTGTGGGAAGAGAAAATTTCATCCCGGTATCTGCTTTCAGGATTCGGATAAATTTGCGAACCTCTTCAAAGGAAATACCCGTAACAGGTTCCCGGTAGAGTTCCCCGGACTCATATCGGGACCTCTTTTCATCATCAAAGGAAAGATCGCATTTGCCGGAATACTGCCTAGGGAAAGATCATTCCAAATTTTTTCAGCCCGTTTTGACCCCTGATCATGGGCTTTTTTGGCCCAGCATTTTGCCTTGAACGGGTCTTTCAACACCCCTTTTCCATGGTAGTAGGCCAGGGCCAGATCGCACATGGCTCTGGTATTCCCCTGTCTGGATTCCGTAATCAAAGAAGACAGGTCATGGCTGTCGGCACCAAGGCAAAGGGAGGTGCCAAGGCCCAGTATCAGCATGATTCCACCTATTTTTTTCATTTGTTCTCCACACCGATTTTTTAAGGATAAATCTCTTTTAAAACCACCATAATTATAGTATAAAGCAAATCTAACTAATAGCAGCTTAACAAATTTATTTCACTACATATAGTTCTTTAATCGCCAGAAGCGATAACACAGGCCGAAAAGAGATGATTAAATTATATTAACCCGGTATAAAACAAGGTTAAAAACAAGACCTGTTACAATTCGTAACCCATAGGAGGAAAGCAGTATGGCAAGTTTAAAAGGAACCCGGACCGAAAAAAATCTATTAACCGCATTTGCCGGGGAATCCCAGGCCCGTAACCGATACACCTATTTTGCCAGTGCGGCAAAAAAAGAAGGCTATGTCCAGATTTCCGAAATTTTTACAGAAACAGCCAACCAGGAAAAAGAACATGCCAAACGTTTTTTCAGCGTTCTGGAAGGCGGAGAGGTGGAGATTACCGGGGCTTTTCCCGCAGGAGTGATCGGCACCACCCTTGAAAACCTGAAAGCCGCTGCTGCCGGGGAAGAGTATGAGTGGACCCAGATGTATCCGGACTTTGCAGCCACTGCAAAAGAAGAGGGGTTCGATGCTGTTGCCATAATTTTTGAAATGATCTCTATTGCTGAAAAGCAGCATGGAAAGCGTTATGCAGATCTTGCTGCCAATATAAAAGCAGGCAGGGTATTCAAAAAAGATACCAGCATAAAATGGCGCTGCCGCAATTGCGGATATGTCCATGAAGGGGAAGAAGCCATTGAGATGTGCCCGGCCTGTGCCCATCCCCAGGCCCATTTTGAAGTGCTGGCTGAAAACTGGTAGGCAAATATTTTTACCAGACTCCCGGCTCAAGGAAAAAGGAAAGGATAGGCCCTGGATCTGAAATGTCCCTGAATAGGGTTACAGATTCAGGGCATAAATTCATTTGGGTCCGCCACATTGATCAATTGACAAAAATTAAATATGACCCTATATTTACAGGCAATTTTTAATATAAAAACAGGATAACTATCATGGCAGAAAATATTTTAGAAATTGATGACGATTCTTTCGGAGAAATTGTTTTACAGTCAGACAAACCCGTAATGGTTGATTTCTGGGCACCCTGGTGCGGTCCCTGTAAAGCCATTGGCCCCACTGTGGAAGCCCTTAGCCAGACCTACGGCGACCAGATGGCCTTTACAAAGTTAAATGTGGATGACAACCCATTAAGCCCCAGTAAATACGGAGTCCAGGCCATTCCCACTCTTATTTTCTTTAAAAACGGTAAAATTGCCGAACAGATAACCGGTATGGTTGGTAAAGAAAAGATTGAAGAGACACTCAAAGGGGTCTTGTAAGGAGGCTTTACCATGGCAGATACGGATTATGATCTTGTAATTATAGGTGCAGGCCCTGCGGGACTTACCGCAGGTCTTTATGCAGCAAGAGCCAGAATGAAGGTTCTTCTCCTTGAAAAAGCAGTCCCGGGCGGCCAGATTCTTGTAACAGACTGGGTTGAAAATTATCCGGGGTTTCCCGAAGGCATAAGCGGTTATGACCTGGCTGAAAAAATGAGAATTCAGGCTGAAGAGCTGGGATTGGAAATAGAAACCGCACAAGTTCACTCCCTGAACCTTTCGGCTGATATCAAGGAAATTGTTCTAAAAGACCGGAGCATACGGGCAAAAAGCCTGATCATTGCATCGGGTGCCTCCCCCAAAAAGTTGGGAATAGGTGAAGACAAGTACATGGGAAAGGGTATATCATTTTGCGCCACCTGCGACGCTCCTTTTTTCAGGGACAAAACCGTTGTGGCCATTGGCGGCGGAGATACAGCCGTGCAGGAAGCCATCTTTCTCACCAAATTTGCAAAGAAGGTCTATCTGGTCCATCGAAGGGATGAGCTTCGGGCAACCAAAATCCTTCAGGAAAGGGCCTTTGCCAACGACAAAATCGAGTTTGTCTGGGATTCAGTAGCCACTGGTGTGGAAGGGTTTTTCGGCATTGAAGGCGTCCATGTAAAGAATGTCAAAACCCAGGAAGAAAAAACCATTAAAGCAGACGGTTGTTTTATCTGGGTGGGTATTTTACCCAATGCAGAATTTTTAAAAGGCAGTATCAAAACAGATGAATACGGTTTTATTATTGCGGATGCAAAAATGCAGACCAGCGTTCCCGGTGTCTATGCAGCCGGAGATGTGAGGGACACTCCCCTTAGACAGATCTCAACTGCCGTGGGCGATGGTGCCATTGCAGCAGTCTGTGCTGAACATTATATCGAGAATTTATAAATGAAAAAACTTTTATTTTTTGCAACCTTATTTTTTTTCATCTCCGGGTGCTCCCTTTTTGACGGATCCAGCCAGATGAATAAAAATGCCGAACAATTGGCTGCTGAAGGTGCCTCTGCATTCATGAACAAAGATTACAAGGATGCTGTCAAGGCCTACACAGACCTGAAGGACTGGTATCCCTTCAGTAAATACGCCATTCTGGCTGAACTCAAGATTGCCGACGCCCTCTTTTTCCTGGAAGAATATGATGAAGCCGTCATCGCCTATGAATCCTTTGAAAAAATGCACCCCAGGAATGATGCGGTTCCCTATGTGATCAACCAAATCGGCCTGTGCTGGTTTAATCAGATCAATACCATTGACAGGGATCCCACCCCGGCTAAAAAAGCTTTGGCCTACTTCCAAAGGCTTCTTGAGCAATACCCGGGGAGCAAATATGGGAAGGAGACAGGGGAAAATATTAAAATATGCATTGATAATATTGCAGGGCATGAACTTTCTGTGGCCAATTTTTATTACAAAACAAAAGAATATAAAGCCGCTTTAAAGAGGTATGAATATATTGTCGAATATTATCCCGGAACCGAGCAAAGCGAGGGTGCCCTGAATAAAATCCCGGAATGTACCGAGTTGGCAAACAAATAATAGGCTGAACAATAAAATTGTCCTTTACTTTTTTTTTGAATTAATGTATAAGTGTCGGGTTATTATTTTGTTAAAGAGTTTTTCTTTGAGGAGTTAAGATATGTCAAAACAATGTGCTATTTGCGGTAAAAAACCAATGGTCGGCAATAATGTCAGCCATGCCCACAATTTAAACAAAAGAGTATTCAACCCAAACCTTCAGAGAGTACGTGCAGTTATTAAAGAGGGTTGCGTCAGAAAAATCGATGTATGCACAAGTTGTATTAAGGCGGGTAAAGTTATAAAAGCCGCTTAATCACTCTCGTTTGGCAGCAGAATACAGTGAACATAACTTCAGGTTCGGGTATTTATTTTCATAAATGCCCGAACCTGAAGTTGTTTGTGTTCGCTGCTATAGTATTTTTGAAGAAAGCTCTACCCGTTCAGAGCGTTTACCCGTCTCTTAATCGTTTCTCACTACCCGTTTTACATCCGTGACCTTTTTCACCCGACGGATTTCTGACATGATTTTGCGCAACTGGACCGAGCTTTCCACCATAACAGTAAAATAAAACAAACCGATTCCGGCTTCCGAGGTTTCGCTCTGGGCATTTAAAATATTGGACTTGGATTTGCTTATCACCGCGGCAATATCTGCCAGAAGACCGTGGCGGTCGCTGGTCTTGATCCGGATACTGGCGGGGTAGAATTCAGTGGAATCCTCGCCCCACTGCACCTCTATTTTACGTTCATGGCTCATTTTCAAGACATTGATGCAACTTTTGCTGTGAATGGTCACGCCCTGGCCCTGGGTAATATACCCTGTGATGGGATCACCGGGCAGGGGATTACAGCATTTGGAAAACCGGATCAGAATATCATGGAGGCCTTTGACAATAATGCCGGTATCTGTTTTTCTCTTTCTCCTACTGGCAATTTTTTGGAAAAAACTCTCTTTCTCTTCTTTGGCGTCTTTTTCAAGATCAGGCAAAACCTTGTTTAAAATCTGCAAGGGGGTCAGTTTTCCAAATCCCACATGGGCGATGAGATCATCCACGGTTTTAAACCCGTAGGATTCTGCCACAACACGAATTTCACCGGATTTTATCAGGGCATTAAAGTTCTGGTTCTTTTTTCTGAAAATCTTTTCGCACATTTCCCGGCCCAAAGAATAACTGCGCTCTTTTTCCCTGGCATTGATATATGCCCGGATCTTGGTTCTGGCCTTGACGGTTTTAACAAAATTAAGCCAGTCAGCACTGGGATGGTGCCCCTTGGTGGTGATAATTTCAACCTTATCACCGGTTTTAAGCTTGTGGGTCAGGGGCACCAGTTTACCGCTTACCTTGGCCCCTGTACAGGCTGCCCCAACTTCGGTATGAATCATATAGGCAAAATCAACAGGTGTTGCCTTTTTGGGCAGGGTCTTTATCTCACCCTGGGGGGTGAACACATAGATTTCATCCGGGTATAAATCTATGCGGACATTTTCCAGGAACTCATCGGGATCATTATAATTTTCCTGGTTTTCCACCAAATTTCGGATCCAGGCAAACAGCTCCCCGGTATTTTCATCTGTCTTGGATCCCTCTTTATAACTCCAGTGGGCAGCAATACCGGATTCGGCAATCCTATCCATCTCACGGGTCCGGATCTGAATTTCCACCCGCTCTCCCATGGGTCCCACCACCGTGGTGTGGATGGACTGGTACATATTGGGTTTGGGATTGCCGATATAGTCCTTTATCTTATAATAGATGGGTTTCCACATGGAATGGATGGCGCCCATGGCGGCATAGCACTGGGGTACGGTATCCATGACAATCCTGAAGGCGATGATATCATAGACCTCTTCAAACTCCAGGCTCTGGGAAATCATTTTCTGGTAGATGCTGTAATGCTGCTTGTAGCGGCCCTTTATATCACAGGGCAGTTCCATCTCCTCCATTTTATAATGAAGACGGGTCTTTACCTCTTTTATATAATTTTCTTTTTCATTCTTGGCCGTGTTCACCAGGGCATCAATACGCTCAAACTCATCCCTCAGGGTATAGTAAAAGGCAATTTCCTCCAGCTCATGCTTGATCCAGAAAATACCCAGCCGGGCTGCAATGGGGGCATAGATATCCAGGGTTTCCTGGGCAATGGAAGCCTGTTTTTCAGGTTTCCTATGGTATTTGAGGGTACGCATATTATGGATACGGTCTGCCAGCTTGATAAGGACCACCCGGATATCATCGGCCATGGCCAGGATCATCTTGCGCAAAGACTCGGCCTGCTGGGCGATCTTTGTGGAGGATGTCTTGGCAAAGGGCAGGCTGGACAGCTTGGTAACCCCTTCAACAATATGGGCCACCCCGGGTCCGAACATATCTTCAATATCCTCTTTGGTAGCCGGTGTATCCTCGATCACGTCATGGAGGAGGGCTGCTGCAATACTTTCCACATCCAGTGTCATGTCCGCCAGGATGTCGGCCACCTCCAAGGGATGGGAAAGATAGGGTTCCCCGGAAAGCCTTACCTGACCTTCATGAACCCGGGCCGAATAGATATAGGCCCGGTCAATGATGGACAGGTCCGCACCCGGGTTATACTCAGAAATCTTATCCAATATGTCGGTGATTCGAATCATCGTACAGCTGCACCCCTGTCTCTTGTCTGGTTTCTCACCAGATTTCTCATCTGGTCACCCATCGCGTGCCTTAGCACGCAATTATACTCCCTATGATCACCGAAGGCACATACCCCGTAGGATCGCCAAAGGCACTGGTTTAATAGGCCTTGGCAAACAATACCCTTTTTTCACTTGCCCTGCCGCAGCAGATGCAGGATCCTTCTTCCATTGGACTGTCAAAGGGAATGCAACGGATGGTTACGGAAAGATCCTTTTTAATCTTTTCTTCACACTCTCCGACCCCGCACCAGTGGGAGTTTACAAAAGCCCCGTTTTCATAACCCTTTGCCTTTTTATAGAGGTCATAAAATTCTTCTTTGGAATCAATGGAAAAGGTATGATCCTCACGGAACTTCAGGGCCCGTTGAAACAGGGTATCTTGGATATTGTCCAGAAGTTCGGTGATCCCATTGACAAACTCATCTCTATCCATGGGCTTTTTCTCATTGGTATCCCGCCGGGCCATGAACACAGAATTGTTGGCAATATCCCTTGACCCCAATTCAATTCGAACGGGAATTCCTTTTTTCACCCAGTCCCATCCCCTGGCACCGCCGATATCCCTGTTGTCAATTTCCACTTCCACCCTCCGGCCGTGGAAATCAATGGCCCCTAAAGCCTTTTTTAAGGACATTACACTTTCCATCACCTGGGTGTTGTCCCCGCCCTTTTTGATAATGGGCAGAATCACCACATGGGCCGGTGCAACCCTGGGTGGCATAATCAGGCCGTCATCATCTGAATGAACCATGATCATACCGCCGATCAGCCGTGTGGAAGTACCCCAGGATGTTGTCCAGGCATAGGCTTCCTGACCATCTTCATTCTGAAATTTTATGCCAGATCCCTTGGCAAAATTTTGTCCCAGAAAATGGGAGGTCCCGGCCTGGAGGGCTCGTTTGTCCTGCATCATGGCTTCGATGCAGGTGGTATCATCTGCCCCGGGGAAACGTTCCGACTCGGTTTTTTGTCCCCGGATCACGGGCATGGCCAGCTGTTCCTCCACAAAACGGGCATAAACGTCCAGCATCTGGGAGGTTCTTTCCTGGGCTTCTTCCTTGGTGGCATGGGCGGTATGCCCCTCCTGCCACAAAAATTCGCTGGTTCTCAGGAACATCCGGGTCCGCATCTCCCATCTTACCACATTGGCCCATTGGTTGAGCAGAATGGGCAGGTCCCGGTAGGAAGAGGTCCATTTTGACATGGATTCACCGATAATGGTTTCAGATGTGGGACGGACAATCAGGGGTTCAGCCAGTTCCCCGGCCGGCACAAGTTT
>PIVS01000086.1 GCA_003353855.1 Desulfobacteraceae bacterium | reverse complement strand
AAACAGGTGTTTTCAATTTGTGAAAAATTGACCTCACTTGATTTTATGGATCCCCAAAGAAAGGCCCCCTTTCTTTTCCAGGGTCCTTTTTCCCATGTGCCATGTCAGATTGTAACCTTGAGTAAGGAAGGTGACGAGGCAGGAATAATTCTGACCTGCTCAAGGGGGTATGGAAGGGACATGATCCACGCCATCCTTGATGCAGGAGAAGAGTTCGGATTGTCTCCTTGCGGAGAGGCTCGGTTTACAGATTGGATTAACAATTTATAAGAATGGCATTTGCCATCAAATTTTTCACGAAGGAGTAAAATCATGAACAAAAAATATGATGCAATTATAATTGGAGCCGGTGTTATTGGGTCACCCATCGCCTATGAATTGTCAAAAAAGGGATACAAAACCCTTACGGTTGACAAACTTTCCGATGCAGGTGAAGGATCAACCGCGGGTTCCTGTGCCATTGTAAGAGCCCATTATTCCACTGCAGACGGTGTGGCCATGGCCTATGAAGGATTCAAATACTGGTTGGACTGGGACAATTATCTGGAGAACGTAAAGGATGAAAAAGGTCTTGCCAAATATATGAACACAGGCTCCATCCTGCTCAAATCCCAGGGCCATGACTGGAAAAAAGTCCAGGCCAACTATGATGAGGTTGGGGTTAAATATGAAGAATGGGACAATGATAAAATTAAGGAAATGGTTCCCCCTGCAGACCTTCATAAATTCTGGCCGGTAAGGCGTCCCGAAGATCCCAAGTTTTTTGATGAGCCGGGAAAAATGCTGGAAGGCGGTATCTTCTGTCCTGAAGCAGGTTATGTGAATGATCCTGCCCTATCTGCCCATAATATCATGAGGGCTGCAGAGGCAAAGGGTGCCCAGTTTATATTTAATGCAGAGGTGGCTGATGTCAGAAGTGAAGGCGGCAAAGTTACCGGTATTACATTGAAAGACGGAACCCAGTATGATGCTGGCATTGTTGTCAATGTGGGAGGCCCCCATTCATATAAAATTAACCAGATGGCCGAAGGGGTTTGGGAAGGCTGCAACATCAAAACCAAAGCATTGCGCCATGAAGTTATGTACTGCCCCTCGCCTGACAGCTATGATTACCTGAATACCGGCTATCATCTGTCCGATGGTGATATCGGATGCTATGTCCGTCCGGAGGTTGGCAATACCTTTCTCATCGGCAGTGAAGATCCTGATTGCGATCCCCAGGAATGGGTGGATCCCGATGATTTTTATGCGGGTAAAGGCGGACACGGCAGGGACAATGTTTTGACCGAGGAGCAGTGGAAAGCCCAGTGTTACAGACTTGGCAAACGAATCCCCGCCCTTGAGGTGCCCAATCAGCCCAAGGGCGTTGTTGATCTCTATGACTGTTCCGATGACTGGATTCCTATTTATGACAAATCCGATCTTCCCGGGTTTTACATGGCCATCGGCAGCAGCGGAAACCAGTACAAAAACGCCCCGGTTGTCGGCCTGATGATGGCTGAACTCATTGACGCCTGTGAAAAAGGGCTGGACCATGACAAGGAACCCTACCAGTTTGAGTACAAATACACCAAAAGAAAAATGGATGTTGGTTTTTTCTCGAGAAAAAGAGAGATCAATTATAATAGTTCTTTTTCCGTAAACGGATAGAAAATTAAAAAAAATAAGATTTATCATGTTATGCCGATCTTTCAGATACAGGCCCGCGGCTTTTACGGGTTTGTAACTGGAAAATCGGCTTTCCTTATTCGGGGACTTGGAAATCAGGAAACCAGGAAAAACAAAATTGAATTAACCCTGAACCCATGGTAGCTTTATCCATTGTTTTGTAAAGAATGGTTTTGTAAAGAATAATTTTTATTGGTGAATAGCAAATGCAAATTTATGTCTGCGTTAAACATGTTCCTGATTCTGCGGCAAATATCCATATTCTTGGTAAAAACCGCATTGATGAAAGTATCTCTTTCCTATTAAATCCCTATGACGAACATGCCGTTACCGAAGCTGTCAGAATAAGAGAGGGTCTGCCTGGTTCCGAGGTTATTGTGGTCTGCCTTGGAAGAGCCGATGCCGAAAAAACCCTTCGATCTGCCCTGGCCATGGGAGCTGACAGGGGAATTTTGATTGTAAGCAATAAAATACATGACAGCATTGAAACGGCAGGGGCGCTTAAGACTGCCATTGAAGAGGACGGAAGGCCTCAATTGATTTTCACGGGCAAGGAATCCATTGATGCCGAAGGGATGCAGACCATGTTCCGTATGGGTGCGCTGTTTGACTTTCCCACGGCAACAAATGTGATCAGGCTTGAGGTTGAGGCCGGTCAGGCCCCGGACCATGTTATCGTTGACAGCCAATTGTCCGGCGGAACCTCCAATACCTATGAGATGTCTCTGCCCTGCGTGATTGGTGCGGGAAGGGGGTTGAACACGCCCAAATACCCTACTTTTCCCGATGTGGTTAAATCCAAGAAAAAACCCATGGGGGAAATTGCTTTTTCCCGTCTGAATATTGAAGCCTCCAAAGGAGGGATGAGCATTGTTGAGCTTGAACCCCTTGTGCAAACCCGGCAGCCCAAAGAGATAACGGGTAATCCAAAAGAGATCGCCCAAAAAATCATTACAATCCTCAAACAGGAGGCAAAGGTGATATGATGAAAAATATCGGTATCATCATAGAATCGGATAAGGGTAAGATCAAAGAAACTAATTTTGGTATGATTACCCTGGCAAGGGCAAAGGATGCAAAATTGTTTGCCTTTGTCATGGCGGCGGATGCAAATGCCCTGAAGAAGGATCTGGAATCATACGGTATAACAACTATTGTGACGCTTTTGCTTGCAGATGACCAGTTGAACAATCCTGTGGTCAGGGCGAAAGCCTTGATAAATGCCGTTAAAGCCCATGATATTTCCGCGGTATTCGGCCTTTCAACTGCCCCTGGCAAAGACCTTTTGCCCAGGATTGCAGCCTTGATGGGAGCCCCTTTGGTCATGGACTGCATTCATGTTGATCTTGAAAAAAAAGTTGCAACTACCTCCCAGTATTCAGGCAAAACCCTGGCCGGGATAAAGCTTACAGGGGAAGTTCTCGTATTGGGTGTAAGACCCAATGCAGTGGAGCCGGTAAAGTTTCCCAATTCTGCTGAAATGGTGGAATTTGATGGAAGCCACATTGTTTCAAATGGTTTTAAGGTTCTTAAAACAGGGGAGGCGGACAGGAAGGCAAAGGTAAGCCTTGTGGAGGCAGAGGTGATTTTTGCCGGAGGACGGGGGATGAAAAGCAGTGAAAATTTTGCCCTTCTTTTCCGGTGTGCAGACACAATTAATGCCGGGGTAGCGGCCTCCAGGGTGGCGGTGGATTCGGGCTGGGTTCCCTATTCCATGCAGGTGGGGCAAACAGGAGAAAAGGTAAATCCCAGGGTTTATATTGCCTGGGGATTATCCGGGTCCATTCAGCATTTTGCCGGTATGAAAACCGCAGGGATGGTGATTGCCATAAATACGGATGAAAATGCGGCGATCATGTCAAATTCTGATTATTATGTGGTGGCAGATGCATTGGAGGTCCTGGCGGAGCTTACAAAACTATTGGAAATATGAGTCTTCTGGAAAATAAGCGAGTGATTCCGGCCGGAACCGGCTTTCCGGGATTGTTCTGGATTCAGCAATAACATCAGAATATAAGGTGAACTCGCACACCCAAAAAAGAGCCCCCGGTTAACATGAAAACCGGGGGCTCTTTTTGACTTGGTCAAGACTGACAAATTTTCCCACTGGCAAATAGACTGCGCCGGGTGGGACTATTCCGTCACCCAGAATCCATTTGTGAGAACATCATATTCACCATCGGAATTTGTCACGATGATATCTCTTGCGCCCAGGGCTGCCCGGCGCAGTATTCTGATACCAACATCAATCTGGGTGTCAGAAACCACAGTTGTGTCCAGAATCCTTATGTTTGTGCCGAAATCAACGATGGCTCCACTATCAAAATTGTTTCCGTAAACAGATATATTCAGCCTTTCTTTTATGGCACCTGTGGAAGGGTCGCAACTTGTTATGATAGGCTCTGAACCGGCCTCGCTGATGGTCAGGTAGCCCGCAGAAATGGCTCCCTTGACATTGTCGACATCCGTGCCCCGTACTAAAATCATATATCGGCCTAAATCCCATCCGGTGGTATCTATGAAGGCTATGACCTCTTCAGTCGTTTCATCAAAACTGCCGTCGGATGCAGCCATTGAAATCGCCTCCGGAGTCGGACTGGTTTCCCATGGGGGCGTGTTTATATAATACTCCGCTTCAGTGATATTTTGTGTGGGTTCGGTCCCGTTGCTGTTATTAAAATCAGAATCGCTAACAGTTGCGGTTATGGTGACCTGTGATCCCGGCGCTGCCGTGGAAGGGCTTAGGGTTACATCCTTGGTATTGGGTCCTGAAGGTGTAATATAGGGGGTCCGTACAACCTTGGCCGCATAAATCAAGGCAGGCATGTTGTCCGGTACTATGGTGTTGGTGTAGGTGGTGCAGTTTTGAAAAAAGGATGTTCCCAATTCAAAGGTAAAGGCCGGCACTCCAAGTTCTCCATAGCTTACCCCGTCGCTGGTCCCGTCTGTAGGGTAAAGACCGATGGATTGTTCCGGCGTATATCCGTTCCAATAGGCAAATTTACGTCCCAATGTCTGCATCTGGGTCCCATTGGGGGCCGTATCAGAGCTTGACCCCCAGGGCCAGAGAACCAGTTCACTGTAACTATGGATATCCAGGTGAATACCGCTGGTATCATCGGGGGCCGGGTCAGTGGGATCCGGGCCTCGGTTGTCATCAAAGATGCTTCTTACATAGGCTTCAACAGCCTGGGTTTCAGGTTCAGATGCCGGGGCCGGTCCCCTGTAATCTTCATCACATTCGTATCCGCTGGAGCCGTAGGCGCTGTTCCAGCCAAAGGTGAAGTTTCTGTTTAAATCCGCACCCCGGCTGGTGCTGGTCGGCCCGCAATAATCGGTACTGGTGTTTTTTCGCCAGTATAGACCGGTTTCCGCCATTTTCCTCCCATCGGGGTTGGTATGCAGGAGCATGTGGATTTCATGGTAGTCCAGAATCCAGGTTGCATCGGCATCTATTCCGTAATTTTCAACCAGGTAGTTTGCAAAATTCAATACCAGAGGCGCTGTTGCATATTCACGGGCATGCATTGCGCTGTTGATGAATAAAATCGGCTTAGTTCCTGTGATGGCGGAGTTTGTGAGCTTTAAAACCATCATGTCGTACCCGCCAAGGGCATTTTCTTTTTCCCAGGAATCTCCGATGTCCATCCAGGTTGCAAGGTTCGGATAGGAAACGGCTATCCCCTGGGCCTGGGCAAGGGTTTCTTCCACTGTTTCATAGCAGTCGTATCTGGGAATGGTAGTAAGCTCTTCAGTGGTGCTCTTGGTCAATGCATCCAATTCAACCTTTTTTTTCAGGTTTTCCAGGGCCGTAAGTTTCTGATAGATCCAACTTGTGGCCGGTTCAATACTGAACCCGAAGGATTCCAGTTTTACGATATCTTCAGAATCAAGCTGCATGTAATGGCAGGTTTTATCTTCACTTGTTTCAAGCAGGTTGGCCTTGAAGCTAATACCTGCTTTTCTGGCCAGCACCAAATCTTGGGTGCAGACCTTGTAGACCGAAGCCATGTCGGCCTTCTCCTGCTCAATGAGATCGCTTAAATCATTTCCCGCAAAAGCCAAAGACGCCCCTGTAATTGCGAGCACTGCCAAAACACCTGCTGCTAACCGAGTGAATCGTTTCATTTTTTTCTCCCCATGGAATAGATTAGTAAGATCGGCTTGAGAGTACAACGGAATTGTACCTGCCGCATGAAGGATCAGTTATAAAGGTTTGAACTTAATCTTTCTGATACCATTTATTTTTAGAATTGGATCGTTTTATTCCGCTTTGAAATTGGTCTGAAAGCCATGACTTAGAATTAAAAAAAAACATAAGCCATAAAAAAAATAAAATCAAGAAAAAAAATGTCTTTTGTTCTTGGAAATGGATGTGCTAACTTCTAATAATCAGGTTTACATGCCATTTAATGTTGAGGCGAATATGAAAAATACTCAGCTTTGGATTTTTAACATCTTTATCTTTTTCCTGTTAAGCTTGCCCGCACCCGGGACAGGTGCTTCGGCCGGTAGCAGTTCCAACAGGACCGGGCTAACTCTTAAACAAGCAGGAACTGAATTTCAAAGACTCAGCAAAATCAAAGGTCACTTTGCCGGGGATGACTGGCATCATGATGTGGATAGGTGGATGGGCAAAAAACATCGTCTGATGATTTTTTTGCAGGAGGGGTTGCTCGTTGGTAAGGCCACGAAGAAAGAGGTGCTGGGCATAATGGGAAAACCGGATCAGAATCTGAAGCAACGGGATTTTGAGGTGTCTGGGTTTTCAGAAAAGATTTGGCAACAGATCCGGTCCGGGGCCTGGGATGAAATCATGATCTATTATTGGCGGCATAGTCATGATTTTTTATATTTTATCTTTGAAGAGGATCTGATGGTTGAAAGCGCCTGGTGGTTTGGACATGAAAAATAAACCATGGCGGATAAGAGCCTGACTGTTTCACAAAGCCTGATACTGAACTGCTTGAGCACCATGTCTCCGGAATAAAGGACCACAACCTCATGGGGCTTTCTTTTTTTGCTCCCGGCATACTATTCTTCATTTCTCCCTTCATACAAAAACAAAAAAATTGCAGTCCTCCAAAAAGGTCATTTATAAAAATCCAGGGGTCCCCTTGAACAGGGTCAGAACTCAAATAGGATTTGTCTGGCATTGATGGCTTTGCCCAGGTCCTGGATAATAGATTCAAGAAGGGGGAGGTCCTGGCTGTCACGCTGGGAACAGGCCACCTTGACCGCAAGGTTGCGTCCGTTTTCCTTTGCAACATAGAGGGCTCTGTCAACCAGATAAAAAACATGGTCGATCTTCATATTGCCGTGGTGATGTTTAAAAAACGGATAGAAAATTAAGCCCAGGGAGCAGGTGATACTGGTCTCACGGCTGTCTGTCACCTTAAAGGGCGAGCTTTCCACATGGAGACGGATCTTTTCCGCAAGGGCGGAGAGGTGACTTTCCCTGGTATTCTTCAGGATTATGATAAATTCTTCACCTCCGATACGGCCGACAATATCATCCTGTCTGACCGTTTCACAAAGCCTGGTACTGAACTGCCTGAGCACCATGTCCCCGGAATTGTGTCCATAGTTGTCGTTGACCTTCTTGAAGTGGTCAATGTCGATGCTGATAACCCCATAACCACTCAAGTCGGATGGTTTCCTTTTATTTGAGCCGTTTTTTTCCATCCACAGGGAATTGATTTCATTTTCAACCCTCGGCTTTAAAATATCAAAGAGATAGTGCCTGTTTTTAAGGCCGGTTAAGGGATCTATCCTGGAGATTCTTTTGAGCTCATTGTTTTTCATTACAAGCTTTTGGTTGAGTTTTTCCGTATTGAGCTTCTCCTGGTTGAATTGTTCAACGAGCAAATTATTGTCATAGCGCAATACAAGGAACGCCCTTAAATCCGTATTCATCCTCCTGGCGTTAATGGACATGATCACAAAAAAGATCAGTCCGAGTATCGCCATGGAGGTTGTTATTTCCGTTCCAAGGGTAAAGAGGATAATCGTGGGAGGTAAAAAGACTGTTATGGAATAGGAGAAAAACATGGCCAGGTTGTTGTGATAGGAACCAAGGCTGCCAGCGACCATACCCCCCACAATAAAATAGAGGAAAACCATGTAGGTAAGCTGGTCGGTATTTATGAAAAAGAGACCGGACGACCCGAACAAAAGACCTGCAATAACAAAAAAGATGAGCAATACCCGCTGCCAGTAAAGATAGTCGCCCTGTTTAAAGCCCCTCAGGTAAAACCCCATAACCATATATCGAACCAGGACAAAGAATATGTTTGTAAGGCACCAGATGACCAGGTGTGATCTCGGGACCACATTCCAAAGAACGATTACAAGAATTATGGAATTGACAAAGGTGGTGGGCATACTCGTGGAGAGATTTTTCACAAGCATCTTGGTTCGTTCAATCTCCACATAGTTTTCCCGGTCAGATTTTTCGGCCATGCTATTGTCTGTTCCCATATCCTTTCCTTCCTGATTTTCCTGGCAAAACAACATAAAATCAGAGGTAAAAATCTAAAACTCAATTATCTGTCTGATAGCATCTTAATGCTCTGCAATAAAACTTAGTAATGCTGATCGCAAAACATGACAGTAAACACTGTTCAGGATAAAAGCCTATCCCCGACCAAAAAACAAGTAATTTTTACAAATATCCAACTTTAATTACAGGTAATCGTCATTAACGCCAAAGGAGAAATCTTCAAAAGAGTGGCCTGGAAGTACAACCTTTTTATAAAATCATGTAGGAGGGTATAAAATAAGTTACATTTCCATGGATTCCAGGCAATTTCAACAAGTTTACCGTACGGGAATTTCTTCACCAGAAACAAACCGTATTACAAGCGAAATATTCAACCACTCTGCCAATAATTATGGATAGAAGTACCAGGTGGAATTATATCCTGGATGGGGGAATATTATCTGTCCTGTTTACCTTATGGCAGCAATCAGGAACGGGAAATCAATTGTTTGCCATGTATATGGCAAATTCCAAAGGATTGTGCCCCCATGCAAAGGATCTTATAGAACGCATATTGGCCAATGATGACCAGACTCTTTATGAACGTTCCCAGCAATTGAACAAGATAATTGGTAACAGGATCTCAGTACTTGTTACCGCCACCACAGCCATGGCAAAAGTCAGCAATTGCAAAGAGGACCATTATCATGGACCTGCTCATGAAAAATGCCAGTATAATTGATGGGAGCGGGGCCGATGCTTTTCGGGGATGCATTTGTGGATATAATGGACATCCGGGAGAATACCTTGAAATGACACACTTAAAGGTGGAGAATTTGAACGTCTTCTTCACGACCCCGGACGGGGTAGTAGAACATTTGGTGGCCGGGGGATCGCTCGGCGGCCAACAAAAAACATTTCTGTACGTTTGCTTTTTTTATCAGCTAACATTTCAGCCAGGCAGAGCCCATTGTGAGGAGCCATTGAGACACCATGGCCCATCAAACCGAATGAAAAAAGGGCTCGCTGTTTACGATCTGAATAACCGATAACAGGAGCCAAATTAACTGTAATCGACACAGGGCCGGCACATTGATGGGGCAAAATTCTTTTTGTAGCTCTGACAAGTATCTCTATTGTTTAAACTCAGATCATTTCAAGAAATGCTTCAATTCTTACACGGAGCTGTTCAGTATCCGATTCCGAGTAATCTGTTTCAATGTGCAGGTAGGGCAGGTGAAAATTGTCATTAACATATTTTCTTATTTGAAATGCTTCTATATTGTAAGTATGACAGGCCTGCCAGGTAAGATCCACAACACCATCCACCTGGAACTTGGTGATCATTTCGTCAAGAAGTTCTATTCGTCCATGGTTTGGGCTCATCACCGAGCATGGGATGGAAAGATATTGCTCTGCCATGGCGAGAATTGGGTCCTTGGTTTCATCAACTTGAAAGGTTTGTTTATAGCCGCTACAGTTTTCAAATGCCACAACGTTAGCCCCGGACTCCTCAAGGATTTTTACCACTTTATCTGAGCCAAGACCTATGGGGACACCGGTCAGAAGAATCCGTGGTGTTCCTTGTGTATAGGGGGACTCACCTTTTTTTATCAGTGTTTCGCACTCATCACTGATTTCATTCATAAGGCTGATCCCCGTTTCTTTGTTGGCAAAAAATCCCGTTTTGAATAGTATTTCAACCATTTGTGTGCCGGTTAAAGGAGAGGGTTTTGCCTTTGCCACATCCATCAATCTTTTTTTGGCTCTTCGCTCCCGGTTTAGCAATTTGATGGCATTACTGATTTTTTCCCGGGATATCCCATTGCCTGTGGTTTCTTCTATTACGGTTTTTAAATTTTTGATTTCATCTTTCCAGGGGTCCAGAAACAGATTAAAATTTTGTTGTTGGGGCAGTTGTAAAACATGTACCGGTTTAATCTCTGACATAAGTTCAAACATTTTCTTTTTCCCGTCGCAGGTGGTATCTGCAACAATGATATCGGAAAACCTAAAAAAAGGACAAGTATCTGTGGCAGCAAAGCCGTAACTGCTTTTGATAAGAGGGCAAAGGTTTCTAGGAAGATTTTCTTCTGCTGCTTCAATGGGGGCCTGGCGTGTGCCGCACAGGGGTAGAGGAATGGCATTTGCGGCTACTGCAAGTTCCGTGGGTGCGTATAGGCAATAAAATCCAATGGCATGGTTGCCTTTTTTTTTGTGATCTTCGATATCAATAATATTTTGTTCTGTAATCTGCTGAAGTTTTGTTAGTAGGTCCTGCTTCATATTTCTTTTCCTTTTTTTTGTTCCATTGCAATGAGTGCTGCACCAATGGCGCCATTCATTTCCGGGTTTTTCGGTACTATAATTTTTCTTTTAGTTATCCGGGCCAACTGCTGGACGATAAAGGTGTTGTTAGCCACCCCTCCTGTGAAAATAATTGCCCCTTCGGAAGATACGCGGTTGAGCATTGAAACGGCTCTTTTCACCACGGCAATATGTAATCCCCGGGCAATTTCATTGGGGTTTTCACCCTTTGCAACCAGGGATGTTACCTCCGATTCGGCAAATACCGTACACATACTGCTGATTTTAAGATCTTTTTTTGCCTTTGCTGCTTCAATGCCGAAGGTATTAATATTGAATCCCAGGGTTTGGGCCATAATTTCAAGGAACTTGCCGGTGCCGGCAGCACACCGATCATTCATTTCGAATCGGATAACCTTTCCGGATTCATTTAGTTTTATGACTTTACTGTCCTGGCCCCCAATGTCCAGCACGGTTATTGCCCCCGGGGAAAAAAAAACAGCTCCCCTTGCATGGGCCTTGATCTCGGTTATTGTTCCAGCATCATGTTCAATTTCAAATAGATTTCTTCCATACCCTGTGGCCAGAATAGTGTCAAATTCCAGACCTTCAAGTAGTTGTCTTGCCTGACTGATGGGATCAAATCCGGTATCAATCTTTCTCATTTCCCAGATCTTCCCATCATTTAAAATGACGCATTCAATTGATCTGGAACCGATATCTATACCTGCACTAATCATAAAAAATTATCCATTGTTTACAATTTAAATTAGGCATTCATAGATCGAGGTGACGAGGGAAATCAAATTGATTGTTCTAATCGGAACAATTAATGGTATCGGGTATTTCTATTCAGGCTCTAATTTTTTTGCATCGGATATTATATGGAATTATG
This sequence comes from Desulfobacteraceae bacterium, assembly GCA_003353855.1. Taxonomy (GTDB): domain Bacteria; phylum Desulfobacterota; class Desulfobacteria; order Desulfobacterales; family Desulfobacteraceae; genus NBML01. The sequence continues at coordinate 2,536 of PIVS01000086.1, read as the reverse complement.
CAGAGTTTGATTGTCTTTATACCTGTTTAGACAAGGTTTGTGTAACAGGTCCTGAAATTTCTCACAATTATCGACTATGTAAAAGGAAAAATTCCAAGTATAAAAGTCCGGGTTAACGGTATGGGGATAAGAATTTCCGATGTGGATTCATGGTCTACAATACATCTGTTGCTGAAAGGAGAACTTGAAAGTGGCTCTTCAATCCCCAGGGCTGAATTTGATAATTTAATGGGGTTTTTTTGGAAAGGACCAGCTTGTGGCAGTATAACAAATCCATATGATAAACAAAACCGCATATTTACGTTTTTCAGGGTAATTGCATCTAAACCGAGGGTTGAAAACCAAAGAACCCAAATGGCGAATCTTCAAGTTAAAGGAATGTCCAGATTGGTGATCTTTTTTGTTATATCATAATCATAGGCCGGATACTCAAAGATTTGATTTCTGGATTCTGTTTCGCTCAACGAATATCCATAAATTGATGCATACTCGAATACGTCTTCGCCCATATTGTCAAGCTGCTTGAGATAGTCATGGATGCTTTTGGATTCAATTATAGTCACTTTCCCTATTTTATCTATAATCGGACTATGTTCTCTTGTCGCATCATGATCAAATTCAAGGATTCTTCTGCCATCATTGGTAATGCCAATGGTTCTGTATGTGAGACTCTTGCCGACCCCCGGAAGATTGAGGACATTCCTGTCAGATGCAAGAAACGGGATGTCGGCATCTTTTCTCAACTGAGAAATATTCTTAACTATATTTTCAGCATTTGAGGACAATTGTCTTAATCTTGATATAAATGTATCGGGCAGAAGGCCGATAATTTTTTCTTCCATTCCTTCCTGAACCAGCCTTGCATTGGGTGAAAAAAGATGGTTATTTTCCATATATCCTTTAACGGTAAATGAATAATAGGGAAGAATACCGATATCGTTGAGCACTTTTCGAAGTTTAGCCGTATGCCCCCTTCTTGATGCGGCAGATGTGAAAACCAGCTGGTTGGTAACAATCCATCCGGCTTTAATCAGCAGATCTACACCGAATCTTGTCTCTGGAGTTATTTCCATGGGAGATTCAAAATGGGTTTGAAAAACAAATTGCCGGATACCTATTTTTGATGCTTTTTCTTTGAATTCGGCAAGTATATTTACAAGGCCTGGCTGGATCCTCATGGGAAGATAAACCGGAAGCCTGGTACCCAGTCTGACCCTCAAGATCTGGGCGTATTTTTCTCCCTCTTTTCTGTGCATATTGGCCAATCGCTTTCTTTTGGCCATTTTATAAACACTTTGAAGAATTTTTCTAAGGCCTTTATTCGTGCTCATCAATGCATCGCCGCCAGTGATGAGAATGTCCCTTAACTGGGAGTCATTTTCAAAATAGTCGATGGACGCTTCCAAGCGTTCGTTCAATGAGTCCTTGGCTTTTAATTTTTTAAGATCAAAATTCAAATCACCATATTGAAAACCATACATTCTTTGGCATATTGAACAGAGTCCGCCGCAGGCACGGCCCAGGCTTTTGGGAATTAAAATAGCAACATTGGGGTATCGTCTGTGAATACAGTCATCGGGAATGATCCAGCCGGCAGCATTGGGTTTTCCGTACTCCACAATATCTTCTTTTTCCCAGGCATTAATATTGCCGAATTCATTGACCAATTCCTTTGAATAGATCATATATTGCCGGATGGCAAGATCAGCACCCAAGGAAATAGGAGAGGCCTGTGTGTCCAAAAGCGATAGGTAATATGGATTGACAAATAAGGGAATTCCGACTTTTTGAGCCTGTTTCATTGTGTCCATTACTTCCCTGTCAAGGGAGTGATCGAGCATTTCATTCAGGCCTTCAGGTGTTCTGACTGCAAATTTGAGATGAAATTTATGATCATTCCACCATGATTTGGCAAGAGCCAGTTTTTTTTGCCTGGACATCCCTTTTTTAAAACTATACCGTTTGCTTTTTATTCTTTTTTCATCAATTATTTTTATGATGATTTTCAGTATACGAAGTTTATTTTTTTTTCTCTGCCAGATTACTTCCGGATCAAGGCCTGAAGAATGCCTGTCCATCCATGATGAGATTTCAAATTTATGCGGCATTGGATCTGTATGCCCGGAAAACTGTCTGAAAAGGTGAATCATATCATAAAAATAGGCAGGAGTGCCTCCACCGGTCCCCTTGCGAGCACATTGCATTAGAATGGCAAAGGGATCATTTTCCACGATTTCACCTTTGAGATTAAGATCCTTGAATTGTCTGCCGGAATGATTGATATAATCCAAGATTCGAATGGCCGCATAGTCCTTGAATCTAAGTTTTTCAAGCTGATTTTTTCCGGTTTTTTTTCGACTAAAATAAGAACATGCCTCTTTGTTTTCGGAAAGAACCTCCAAAGCCCAGGTTTTTAATTTCTTTTTTACCTGGTGAATAGTCTTTGAAGTATCGATGATATCTTTAAGGCCGGGGTTCTCTTTAAATAATTGCTGCATGAGCCTGTATGCTTTTACATTGGGAAGGGTATGTTTCA